>NZ_VDMO01000008.1 GCF_006335125.1 Deinococcus radiopugnans ATCC 19172 | reverse complement strand
GCTCCTCTCAAGTCCGCTCTAGCAGGACCGTTTCCTGAATCTTCAACCCTTGATTTAACGCGTCCTGGGCGTACTTTCGGGCTGCCTCCAGATCGTGGTCACGGAAGTTGCCGCACTCCAGTTCACTGACGCCGGGGATGGGTTGGCTGTGCGCGGCGGTGTCCTGCAAGGCCGCCTCAAAGGCCTTAAGAATGCGCGGCTCGTCCGGTTCACCGATCACGGCCATGTACATGCCTGTACGGCAGCCCATCGGCGACACGTCCACGATGTCGGTCAGGTGGTCGCGCAGGTAGCCGGCCAGCAGGTGTTCCAGGGTATGGATGGCGGCCGGTTCGATGGCTCCCGCGTTTGGTTGCAGCAGCCGCAGATCGTACTTGCTGACGCTGTCGCCGCGTGGGGTGGTCTTGACCCCGGCGAGCCGCACGTAGGGGGCTTTGACTTTGGTGTGGTCCAGATCGAAGGATTCGACGTTTGCCATGCCCACTATTGTGGCCTTCCTTCAAGCAGCAGAAAGTGGTAGGCGGATGAAGCCTGGCCGCATCTGTCCTCTTGCCACAGGACACTCCATATACTGCGCGGCGTGCCGACGCTGACCGACCGTGCTTCCCGCGCCCCCTTCTGGCTGCCGCTGCTGATCGCCGCCGTGCTGATCTTCGCGGACCAGGCCCTGAAAGGCTGGGCCCTGGCGAACCTGCAGGAGGGAGCCGCCCCCCGCGTCGTCATTCCGGGCGTCCTGGAATGGTTCCTGACCTTCAACACCGGCGCAGCGTGGAGCATGTTTAGCGGGAGCGCGGCTCCTCTGGCCCTGGGACGTCTGCTGGTGGGCCTGGGCCTCCTGGTCTACCTGTACCTGCGCCCGCAACAGCGCTTCCTGAGCGTGGTGCTGGCGATGATCTCGGCGGGCGCCATCGGCAACGCCATCGACGGCCTGCGCTTCGGCAAGGTCACCGACATGATTCACGCGCCGCCTCTGAGTGCCATTACCCGCTCTGTCGGGCAGGGCGACTTTCCGATCTTCAACATCGCCGACAGTTGCGTGGTGGTGGGCACCATCGCGCTCCTGATCGGCAGCTTCGTGCTGGAGCGCAAGCCGAAAGTTCAGGGCGGTACGCCAACGGACGACGGCCCCACCGGCAAACCCTGACCCCCGGTAGGTTTTGACGCAGGACTGCAAAACGCGCCCCCTTCCACGGTGGAAGGGGGCGCGCCGTTGAGTTGAACTTCAGTTCAGGTCAGGCTCTTGCGGCACTTGGAGCAGACCCGCAGGCGCAGGCTGACGCCCGCACGCGTGACCGTGAGGGGCTGGAGGTTGGGCTTCTGAACCCGCTTGCTGACGCCCGTGACCTTGCGGCCCACGCCGCCCGCCGCACGGGCCTTACCCCGGCGGATGACCGAGTTCACGACAATCGGTCCCTTTCCGCATACTTCGCATACTTTCGCCATGTTGGTTTCTCCTTAGATCCGCGTCGGATTTTTGCTGTGACCGGGGGCCTGCGCTGGGCCTCACCTGTTGAGGATGGGGCCTGACACCACGCCGGACGAAATCCGACAAGCCTTGCGACTGTAGCACATCGGGGGCCACGCAGGAAAGTGGAGAGGGCCGCTCAGGCCAGCGCCCGGATCTCCTCCCTGAGGGCGTCCAGCTGTGCGCCCAGTTCGGCGGCCCGCACTTTTGCGCCATTCAGGCGAGCCCCCTCCTGCTCGGTAAACCGGGTATACGGACTGATGGCGTCGCGCAGGCGGGCGTCGGCGCGCTCCTGCTCGCGCTCATACTCTCGGCGGACGATGGTTTCCAGAGCGGCGCGCAGACCCTCCACCTTGGAGCGCAGTTGCCGGTGGGCCTGCAGACGCTTGTTGGGAAGCACGAACAGGCCCAGGCTGCCCAGCGTGAGCCCGGCCAGAATGCCCCCGGTGAAATCCAGCGCCGACGCGCCGATCAACGCCCCCAGGCCCGCGCCGATCCCCAGCCCACCAGCCAGACCGCCCACCGCGCCCTTCATGGCGTCCTCGGCATCGCGCGCCAGCTGACGGGCCAGTTCGTTCTCGGTGACATTTTCCAGATGATCGTGGGCGCTTCCGGCGATGCTCTCCAGCAACGCGCCCCGGTCGTAGGCGAAGCGGGTGCGGGCCACCTCGTTGGACGGCTGACGGCGGATCAGGAAGGCCTGCACGTCCTCCCAGAAGTGCAAGTTGGCCTCCACGAAGCGGTCGATCATGCTGCCGAACTGGCGATCAATCGCGCCGGGCAGGTCCGCCACCGCCTCTGTGCGGAACTGCTCTTCCATCTGACGGCTGTTCAGCAGCCCACGGAGGTTGCCGAAGCGCAGCTTGTCGTCGATAAAGCGGTCCGCGCGGACCTCAAACTCCGAGAGCAGCCGGGCCACACGGTTGAGCTGACCGTCCAGTTCACCCAGCATGGTGACGCGGTGGTGCTCGCGCTGGGCCTCCAGATCGCGCAGGATGTTCAAGTCTTCGGCGAGGGTCTGACGGGCGGCATCGGCGCGGGTCACCTCACCCGACAGCAGTTCCGTCGCCGTGCCCAGCGGACTTTGCAACTTGAGGCGGGTGCGCTCGGTCTGAGACAGCCGCATCTTGAGCACCTCGCGCAGGGCATGAAAGCCCGGATCGCCGCCGCGCTGCTCGGCCCGCGCGCTGATCAGCAGCACTGGTGGCGTCAAGCCCAGCACGCCGCGCGCCCCGGTTTCGACGAACTCGCGGACCTGCGCCTTCTGCTCCTGCGTTTCCAGCAGGTCGGCCTTGTTGACCACCATGATCACCGAGCGGCCCCAGCGGGCGGCCAGACTCAGGAATTGACGCTCAGACTCGGTGAAAGGACGGTCACTGCTGGTCAGGAACAGCACCAGATCGGCGCGGGGCAGGAACCCCTCGGTGAGCGCCTGGTGCTGGCGGATGATCGCGTTGGTGCCGGGGGTATCCACCAGTGCCACGCCTTCCAGACTGGGCAGCGGGTAGGTCAGGCGGCTGACAAAGGGATCGCGGGTGGCCTCCATCTGCCCGGCCTGCTCGCCGTGGACGAGAACGTAGATGCGGTCGGTGGTGGGTGTGACCCCCTCGGGCAGCACCTGTGCGCCCAGTAGTGCATTGACGAAGCTGCTCTTGCCAGCGTTGAACTCGCCCACCACCACCAGCAAGAAGGTCTCATCGAGTGAGCGGGCCGCCGTGCGGGCGTGTTCAGTCACCTCAGGCGGCGCCCCCTGGGTTTCCAGAAAGGCCTGAAGGTCCGCGAGCAGCGTGCGCTCACGGGAGAGCAGGGCCTGAACCTGTTCGCCGATCAGTTGAGGGGCCTGCATGGGGAAAGTGTAGAGCCTCCACGTCTGGGCAGGCGTGAAGGCTCAGGAGGGGTAAAGGGCGCTCAGTTGGCGGCGACTTTACCCAGGTTCAGGGGATAGACGCTGAGGTTGTAAGTCCCTGTCTGCCCCGGAAGTCTGGTGAGCTTGCCATTGACGACGCGCCCGGTGGCGAGGTTGATGTTGACCCCGGTCACGCCTGTGGTGGCCGCCGTGGCGGGCGTGTAACCGAACATGGTGTAGGTGGCCCCGGCGGTAGTGGTCGGCATGATGTAATCGGAGACGAGATTGGCATCGCTGTCGGCAATAGGTGGCAGAGTAAGACTAGCGGGAGACGTCGTAGAGGGGTTGCTCTCGTAGTAGTAATCGCGATATTCCGCCAGCACCCATGTCGAAGCGTCATTAGCTGCATCTGCGCCAGGATTGGACGCACCGCTGGTGCCTGCGACCCATACCGAACGCAGCACCGGGTAATATGCGAAGAAACGGTAACAACCATCGTTTGTGGCTGACGCACAGGCCAGGGCCGGGTTACGTGGCGGCAGAATCATAGCCAGTATCGGATGCGTGGCCACCGTCCAATTCTTATTGCTGGTGATGGGATTACGTCGGAGCGCGGTATCGTTCAATGCCATGGCGACGCCTGGGGGAAAGACATACCATGCCTCCTTGACCCGCGAGGCGATCAGTTGCTGGGCGTTGACGGTTTCCTGCTGAAGTTCCGCGCGGGCAACCGCCAACGTGGTGGTCCGCGAGCTGCTGATAAAAGTGTTGCTAACCGCCAACAACACCACGCCCAGGATCGCTATAACCACCAGCATCTCGACCAGGGTGAAGCCTGCCTCGCCGCTACGTTTCATTGTGGCCTCAGCACATCAAGGACCAGGGTAGTGGCTTGCGGTCCCGTGCCGGCGGTAATTTGTATTCGGCGCATGGGCGGTACGGGAGCAGCGGCCGCCGGGCATGGGACAGCGCGCGAGATATCAGTCAGGGTACCTGGGCTGCCCGCTCGCGAGTCCAACGGCTGGCTTTTAGCGGTCACGCCCGTAGGCAGAATCAGACTGGGTGCGCAATTGCTGCTGTACACAGCAGCGTCCCGCCACGCACCCTTAACCGACTCGATCACCTGCTGCGCCTGAGTAGCGCTGGTCAGTTGAACCTCTCCCTGACGGTTGATCCCCAGTAGCGCCGTAATACTGGGGATCAACACTGCCAGCAGAATGCCAAAAAGAGCGATAGCCACCAGCACCTCAATCAGCGTAAACCCCTGCTCAAAACGGTCAAATTTGTCATTCATTTGTTTCATGGCTTCACCAGCATGACGCGCCCAGTGATACCAACCACTCGAACCTCAATGGATGGGATGTTGGGCGTTTGGCTCTCTACGACATAACGAGTGCCATTAATAGTGCTGGTCATCTCGCCATAGGGCGCGTTATAGGTCAGTGTCCGCGCCGCCGGGCAGCCGTCTAAACACCTAAAAGTGACCCCCCTGGGTAAGGTGGCGGTCTTTGGAGTCGCCGTGCCGCTTGGAATTTCTACTGTATAGCCTGTCAGGTTACCAACACCCGCCCACTTGAAAGCTCCCGATGCGCTGCGCCGCTGGGCGCTGGCCCGGGCGGCACGCAGATCGGCAGCAATCTGATTAGCCCCCTCGCGAACTTCTGCAGCTCGAATACTGCGCAGATAGGAGAGGCCGAAAATGCCCATCAGGATGCCGAGAATAGCGAGGACTATCAGAATTTCGAGAAGCGTAAAACCCTGCTGACGTATGCAACTGTTCCTCATGGTGCGTCAGCCTGGGTACCCTGTTGGACCACAAAGTTTTCCAGGGTTAGGCCCTCATCGCTGCCGTCTTTTTTAACCCAGGTAGGAGAGACCGGGAAGAAAGGAGGCGTAAAACCAGGATTCTGAAACCGGCGGTCATGCGAGAAGTTCCGACCATAACCACTGACGCTGGTCAAACCATTCACGGTACCAAAAGCTCCGTACCAGTTCTCAACCAGACCACCCACTAAATTCACTGTGCCACGAGCTCCCACACTCTTGTCGTCATAGTCATCCACTGTGACCTGACCCTCACTAGACATCAGCATAGCCTGAATGGTCAGATCATCTGGTGCGTCCTTATTTATCATTACATTGCCCTTTTGCGAAAAGATGCCCAGAACATTCTTAGGGGGTTCAGCACCACTATTTACACATGCATTCAGATCTTTAGTGCAGGATTCATCAGAGAGCATAAGATCTCCGGAGATCCCAACGTTATCGGTTTCAGATGCCACGGTAATCTGTGAAAAAGGGGCTATGGCCGGGCCAGCAGACTGATCGTCATCGTAGCGATCTGGACCCATCAAGCTTTCAATACCTTTTTCACCGAATATAGTGCCATTGAAAGGGCGAGGCTTAGATGGAGAGGCGGGATCAGGAACAACTGCCCACTGCCCATCAGTGCTCTTCTGCTCCAACTTCCCTTGAGCATCTACCCTGTAAAAGTCATATTGCTCTACGTTTCCATAGGCATCTCTATAACTATACTTTTTGCACTTCCCTTTCTTGTTTTTTGCAATACATACTTTTTCGACACCTACCTTCTGTTTATCAATTCCCTTAAATACTTGGATGTGCTGGTATTTTGGAACAGGCATCCACTTCTTTGGATTATTAGTAAAGCTAGTAGGCGAATTGCCATTTGCGTCACCCGCCAAGAGCGTAACTCCCAGTACTTGTTCGCCAAAGTATAGGCCGCGGCCCTTAGTATATCGCGCTATCTCATCCGGATCCGAAGTGACATTGATGGGAGGTATAACGCCTTGGGCAGCAGCCCGCTGACTACTGGCATTGATGGGCATAGGGCGATATGAACCCGTGAATGTGGCATCCTTGATTTTGGTGCCGTCGGCACGAGTCAACTCATTTAGCTTAGGGTTGGCCTGAGTATAAAGTTGCTGCAACACGCTGGCATTTTTTTGATCATTGGTATCCACACCACTAACTGCCGTCTTTAACCCGTTGGTGGTATACACACCAGGTGTTTGACTACACTCGCCACCAGACGGCATTCCTATTTTGGGTAGGTTCGTACAACCCGCACTACTCAGCCGACCCGAAAAACTGGCCGTCGCGTTTGAAATAAAGAGAAATTTTTCGTTTGTATGTACAGGGCCGTCAAAAGCCTGAGTAGTGAAATTGACGTTGGGATTCACGTCATCCTGAGCACTGAGACTGCGATGGTGGTTGGTAAACAAAACATTGTCCAGATAGCTAGGCAGGCTAATATCTATCCACCAACTGGTCTTATTGCTGCGATTGGCTTTGAGGATTCGCGTGGCTGCGGCCTGTTCTCCCTTAACTCTCAAAAAATTTAGTTGAAGGTAGAAGCGGTAACTACTATTGTTAAGTCGCACGACTTTGGTCGGCATGAGCGCATAACTAATCGTCGCGCCGTCAACGGAGAACTTCTGCTCAATCCCCAACTGAGTCTTCCAGAAAGCCTGTTTGAGTGACAGAGTGGAAGGTCGTTCGCCACTAGGCAGGCGCATATATGCAGTGTCATTCACCAACTGGGCAAAAACATCAAATTGATTTACAGCCGCCGAACTCTGAACAGCGCAGGTGCTCACCGCACCGTCTGCCGAGGTGGTCCAGTTGGAATTCCCGCAGTACTTTTCTGCGTAGCTGCGAATAGTAGTGGCCGTAGTGCCGTTTGGGATCGTCAAGTTTTCCTTACTCAGAATGCTCTGCACATCCCTTAATCGACCTTGCGCCAGTGCCACACCGGACTCGGCCACGTACTGCGCCCGCAGTGAGGCCGTTTGATCGGCGGTGGTCCGCCGACTGGAGAGCGTAAGCTGCGACGAGGCGGCCAGCAGCGCGGCCAGAAGCATCATGGTCAGGAGAACAACCAGCACCATGGTTGCTCCCTGAGTGGTTTGCGAACGATTCACCCCTCCAGTCTGCCCTCAGCACCCTCGCAAAACCATTACCCGATCAGGGTTGCCCTCCCCCCCGATTGTGGGGCTCCGCCCGCAGGGCCTCACACTTGCCTCTGGGCTTCACCCGGTCAGTCCTGATCCGCCCGGCCCATCAGGTACAGCTCCAGAATCTGCACCGCCGCCGCCTCGTCCTCGTCGGCTGCGCCCAGTTCGCGGGCACGGCGGGTGGTGAAGCGCTCGTCCTGATAGGCCACCGTGTAACCCTGCTCAGTCAGGATCTTGCCGAAGGCCCGCACTCGGTCCGCAGAGGCGCTATGGGCGCCGTCGGTCCGCAGGGGCAGTCCCAGCAGCAGCAGGCCCGCTCCTGTCTCTCGGACCTTGAGCCGCACCGCTTTCAGGTCCAACGGCAGCCGCTTGCGGTCCACGCTGCCGCGTCCGAAGGCCAGCCGCCCGGCGCTGACCGCAAAGCCGATGCGCGATTTGCTGACGTCCAGGGCCAGCACAGTGGGCAGAGTGCTGGGGACAGGGGCGTCGCTCATTCACGCGAGTGTACTGAAATGGGCGCTAGGCTGGGCGGCATGACCCAGGACAGCGTGATCCTCTCGCAGACCCGCGCAGGCGTCTGCACCCTGACCCTCAACCGCCCGGACAAGCTGAACGCCGCCAACGACGAGTTGCTGCTGACCCTGACCGCCGAACTGAAAAAGGCGGAGGCCGACCAGACTGTGCGCGTGGTGGTCCTGACCGGCGCGGGCCGGGGCTTTTGCGCGGGACAGGACCTCAGCGACGTGTCGGGCCGCGACATGACCTTCACCGAGCACCTGAACCACACCTACAATCCGCTGATCCGCACCATCCGCACGCTGGACAAACCGGTGATCAGCGCGGTCAACGGCGTGGCGGCGGGGGCGGGGGCCAGCCTGGCCCTGGCCGGGGACATCCGGCTGTGGGCGCAGTCGGCCCGGCTGATCGAGATTTTCTCCAACATCGCCCTCGTCCCCGATTCGGGCAGCACGTGGTTCCTGCCCCGCCTGGTCGGGTACAGCCGCGCCTTCGAGCTGATGGCCTTTGCCGAGCGCGTGGACGCAGACACGGCACTGAAACTGGGACTGTGTGAGCATGTGTTCGCCGACGAATCCTTTGTGGACGACGTTCAGGCCTATGCCGAGCGCCTCGCGCAGCGCCCGGCCAACGCCCTGAAACTGACCAAGCAGGCGCTGAACGCCGCCGTGACCAGCACGCTGGACGAGGCGCTGGATCAGGAGGCCGTGCTGCAACAAGTGGCCGGAGACCACTGGGAGCACCAGGAGGGGGTCACCGCTTTCAAGGAAAAACGCGCACCCGACTTCGTGCGCGTCCAGGACTGAGTTGTGGGGGCGGCCCACGCTGGCCGCCCGGCCTCACAGGTCCAGCGGATCGGGTTCTGCGCTGGCGCGCTTGCCCTCCTCCAGCGTGTTCTTGTGACGGAAGACCTTGTCGCGCTCGGCCTCCAGCGCCACGCCAGCGGTGTCGTCACCGGGTTTGAGCAGCTCGTCGGCGTGCTGCACCGTGGGGTCCGGCGCGGTGTAGTCGCCCTGCGAGGCGTCGTGGTGGCTGCGGTCCGTCTGGTTCAGATCGATCTCGCCGCGCTGCTGCTCCAGGCGTTCCTTGTCGGGCCGGGGGTTGGTCATGATGGAGACCTCCTGCTGAAAAGTGGGCTGCTGGGGATGGGGAACAGAGGCCGGAATGTTGGGCTCGGTGCCGGCCACCGGGACATCTGAAGTGGTGGAGGATGGGTGAACAGAGGGCTTAACTGAATTTGTGGTGACTGGCTCGACGCCGACCCTGCCCACCCCGTCCGGTGAGTAAACGGTCATCTCGCCCTCCGCCTGGGGCTCCTCGCCCAGTTCGCTGATCAGGCGCTCACGGGCGCCGATTTCCTCTTCCGCACGGCGAATCTCGTCCTGAATACCGCTCAGGGTGTCCGGTTCGGCCCCGGCGTGGTAAGCGCGGCCCAGGCGGGCAAAATGGCTGTCCACCTCCCGGCCCAGCTGAAAGACTTCCAGGCGCAACCTCGCCACCTGCGCGACTTCCTCGCCCCGGCGCTGCACACGCTCGGCGCCGCGCTTGACAGAATTCAGGATGTTATCCAGCATGGGTTCAGTGTGCGCTGCCGGACCCTCGCGGGGGTGAGGGCAGGTTTAGAGATTCTGAGCAGGGCGTGGAGAAGCCGTTCGCCTGGTGTCGTTGGACTCCTCTCGGCAGGTCTGCCCTTGCCGTTGCACAAGGCCAGGTACCGGCGGCCTCTCCACTGGTTTGTGGACAGCAAAAGCAACCCGGAAATTTGGACATCGGGCGGCCCTGTGTCTTCGTGTCTTCACGCTTTGGGCCTGAACGTCTGCACGTTTTTGTGCCCACGTTCGCGAGACAGCGTCGATTTCAAGACCGAAAGGAATGAAAAAAGGCCGCAATCAGCGATCACGACCCCACTTTGCTGCTCTGGCGGAACGAGAGGGATTCGAACCCTCGATAGGGTTGCCCCTATACACGCTTTCCAGGCGTGCTCCTTCAACCACTCGGACACCGTTCCAACGTTGCCGCCGCCAGCGGCGCGCGCACAGCAGAGTAGCGGGTCAGGAGGCGAAAATCAAACGGCGGTGCAGCGCTCCTCCTCTGCCCTTTCGCACCCGGTTCAATTTTCTGGCGGACCATGGGGACCGGACGGGGGCCTACAATCGGGGCGTGATTGTGTCCACCCTTCTGCTCGCGCTCTCGGCCGTGCTGGTGTCCTACCTGATCGGGTCCGTCCCGGCGGCGTCGTGGCTGGCCCATTCGCGTGGCGTCGACATCCGCAAGGTGGGCAGCGGCAACAGCGGCGCCACCAATGTGCTGCGCTCGCTGGGCAAGGGTCCGGCGTTCCTGGTGGCCGCCTTCGACATCCTGAAAGGGGCGCTGGCAGTCTGGTTGGCGCGCGCCCTGGGCCTGCCGCCGGAATGGGTGGGGCTGTGCGGGGTGGCCGCCGTGATCGGGCACAACTTCAGCCCGTTCCTGGGCTTCCGGGGCGGCAAGGGGGTGGCCACCAGCTTCGGCACCATCGCCGTCCTCGATCCGGTGGCGGGCGCGGGGGCCTTCGTGCTGGGCGTGTTCACCATGTGGCTGACCCGCTTTGTCAGTGCGGGCAGCATTCTGGGCGCCCTGACGGCGGGCATTCTGGTGGTGGCGCTGGGCCGGCCCGGCTGGCTGACCCTGGTGATCCTGTTCCTGGCCGCGCTGCTGATCTGGCAGCACCGCGCCAACATCGGGCGGCTGACGGCGGGCAAGGAGTCGCGGCTGGGCGAGAAGGTTCGCTGAGCCGCGCGGGGCTGCGGGGACGGCTGCGCTATTCTGGAGGGGTCAAACAATCCACGCCCACCCCACCGGAGAACACAGATGCCCGTCAGGATCAGGATTTACGGCAAGGAAGCCACCTTCTCGCAGGGGTGCTGGGACTGCGACGACGACAGCCTGCAGGCCATGCTGCAGGGTCTGGCAGACCCCCGCGCCCTCACCGAGGCGCAGGAACGGGAACATGCCCTGTACGCCGCCGGACGCTTCGGCGGACTGATCGCCACGCCGCTGGGCTGGGAGGCCGCCCCGCATCCCGAGGCCGAGATCAAGATGGAGGATTTCGCCCCTGGACCGCGCCCGGAGCGGGCCGGATGGCTCAGCTTTCTGCGTAAGAAAAAGTGAGGCGGGACCAGGGCACAGGCTAGCCAGCCCGCTTGACCCGCCCTCCCGGCAGCCTCTACCCTGCACACATGAGCCGCGCTGCCCTCACGACGATTGCCTCGTAGCGGCGGCCTGTTGAATCACCGCCGCCCGCAGACCGCGTGGCGGATTTTTTTTGAAGGAGACCAAGTATGCGCGTAGCCATTGTGGGAGCCACCGGAGCCGTCGGGCACGAACTGCTGAGCGTGCTGGAAAAGAGCAGTCTGCAATTTGACGAGCTGCTGCTGTTCGCCTCGCCGCGTTCGGCGGGCAGCACCCTGACCTTCAAGGGGCAGGAACTGACCGTACAGGCCACGCCCGAGGGGGCCATCGACGCCGACGTGATCCTGGCCTCGGCGGGCGGCGCGATCAGCAAGGCCAAGGCCCCGGCATGGGTGGCGGGCGGCGCGGTGGTGATCGACAACTCCAGCGCCTTCCGCTACGACGCGGACGTGCCGCTGGTGGTGCCGGAGGTCAACGGCGAGGCCGCGCTGAGGCACAAGGGCATCATCGCCAACCCCAACTGCACCACCGCCGTGGCCGTGCTGGCCGTGGCCCCGATTCACCGCGAGTACGGCGTAAAACGCATGATCGTGTCGACCTATCAGGCCACCAGCGGCGCGGGCCAGAAGGGCATGGACGAGCTGCTGGAGCAGACCCACATGGTCCTGCACGGCAAGGACGCCACCAACGACGTGTTCGCCCATCCCATCCCCTTCAACGTCATCCCGCATATCGACGCCTTTCAGGACAACGGCTACACCAAGGAAGAGATGAAGGTGGCCTGGGAAACCCGCAAGATCATCGGGGACGAGTCCCTGAAGATCAGCTGCACCGCCGTGCGTATTCCCACGCTGCGAACGCACAGCGAGGCCATCACGCTGGACCTGGAACGCCCCGCCACCCCGCAGGCCGTGCGCGAGTTGCTGGCGCGCTCTGCCGGGGTGGAGGTGCGCGACGATCCGGGGGGCAAGTTGTACCCCATGCCCATGACGGCCAGCGGCAAGTACGACGTGGAGGTGGGCCGCATCCGCGAATCGCTGGTCTTTGACGGCGGCATCGACCTGTTCGTGGCGGGGGACCAGCTCCTCAAGGGCGCGGCGCTGAATGCCGTGCAGATCGCCGAGTACCTGCAGGAGCACGGCGCGCTGAAGGGCAAGCAGCGGGCGTAAAGCTGCCGGGAAACGAGAGCCGCCTGAACTTCCTGTCAGGCGGCTCTCTCCCATTTGCGATTTCCCCCGGCACCGCCTTGAAGCGGCTGTTGAGACGGCGGCCTATTTCTCCAGCAGGCGCCACGCCTCCACGTCCAGCAGGCCATGCGGGGTCAGTTTCAGCGCCGGAATCACGCTCAGGCCCAGAAAGCTGAGGGTGGTCACCGGGTAGGGCAGCGTGCAGCCCAGGGCGCGGGCGGCGGCGGTCACCTCGTTCAGGCGGGCGGCGGCCTGCTGGGGGGGTAGGTCGGTCATCAGGCCCGCGTAGGGCAGGGGCAGACTGGCTTGCACCACGCCGTCCACCACCACCACCGCGCCGCCGCCGATGTCGCGCAGGGCGCGGCCCGCCGCCCGCACGTCCTCGTCGCCGCCGCCCAGGAACGCGGCGTTGTGCGCGTCGTGCAGGATGCTCAGGCCCAGCGTGCCCCGCTGGCCCATCCCCGTGCCGGAGGTCCAGCACGCCGCCCGGTGACCGCGCCCGTAGCGGTCGGCCACCACCAGCCGGGCCTCGCCGCTGCCCGGTGCGCCCCGGCCCGTGGTGATCTGATCCGGGGATACCTCCATCACGGGCCAGTGGGCCGGCACGTCAAAGCGGGCCGTGTCCCAGTCTGCCCCCAGATCCACGCCGCCGCCGTCCAGGGGTGGGGTCACCTCGCCGGGCCGGCCCTCCGTGCCACCCACAAAGGTATCCAGCACCTCGAAGCCCTGCAGGTCACGCAGCAAGACCATGTCGGCGTGGTAACCGGGGGCGATCAGGCCGGAGCTGTGCAGGCCCCAGTATTCCGCCGGGTTGCAGGTCACGAGTGCGATGGTGTCCGCCGGATGCAGGCCGCCCGCCACGCAGGCCCGCAGCAGGCGGTCCAGGTGACCCAGTTCCAGCAACTCGTCCACGCTCACGTCGTCGCTGACCAGCATGGCGCGGCGCGGACGATCCAGCAGCACCGGCAGCAGGGCGTCGAGGTTGCGGGCCGCCGAACCCTCGCGCACCATCAGCCACAGGCCCGCGCGCAGGCGTTCGCGGGCCTCTTCGGGCGTGGCGGCCTCGTGATCCGAGTGCAGGCCCGCCGCCGCGTAGGCCATCAGGGCACGGCCCCGCACCCCGGCGGCGTGGCCGTCCAGACGCCCGCCCGCCGCGCGGCCCGCCTCGAGGATGTTCCACACGTCCGCGTTCCCGCCCAGCACGCCGGGGTAATTCATCATCTCGGCCAGGCCCAGCACGCCAGGCACGCGCAGCATTCGGGCCGTGTCCGCCGCCGTGACATGGGCGCCGCCGTCCTCGAAGTCGCTGGCCGGCACGCACGACGGCGCCGACGCCCAGACCCGCAGGCCCGAACTTGCTCCGGCCTCCAGCATCCATTCCAGACCGCGCACGCCCAGCACGTTGACCACCTCGTGCGGCTCGGCCACCACACCGGTCGTGCCGCGCGGCAGCACCGCCCGCGCGAAGCCCGCCGGGGTCAGCAGGCTGGACTCGATGTGAATGTGGCCGTCGATAAAGCCGGGGGCCAGAAATGCGCCGCGCGCCTCGATCACCCGCGCGGCTTCCAGGCCCATCCCGGCGCCCCCCAGCGCGGCCACCCGCCCATCCGCCACCAGCACATCGGCCTCGAAGATCTCGCGCGTGGCGGGCTGCACCACCTGTGCACCGCGAATCAGCAGATCGCCCGCCTCTTCCCCGCGCGCCACCCGCACCAGACGGCGCCGATCCCCCTGCCAACCACTCTCAGACTGCATGCGGCAGTGTAGGGGGCGGGGGGCAGGCCGTCCAACCCGGCCTGCGCCTACCCGCCCTTGAACCGTTTCAACAGCTCGCCGCGTTCCGCCAGCGCCCGCTGAAACAGCGCCTGCTGCTGGGCCTGCTGGTACGCCCGGGCGCTGTTCATGCCACTTTTTGCGGGAGGCTGGGCCTCGGTCTTGCCGGGCTTGGACATGGGGGCCAGGAGGCCGAAACGGCGGGCGCGGAACATGCCCGGATGCTCCTCGAACACGGCGGTCACGCCGTCGGGCAGCGCGGCGATGTGCAGGGCAAACGCCTGCTCCTGGGCCAGTTCGGCCTGCTTGGCGCCGTCCCCCAGTTCGGTCAGCAGGCGGTCGATCAGGGCAAAGACCTGCGCGGCGTAGGCCTCCACGTCGGCGCGGGCGGGCAACTCGCCCCGGTGAATCACGCGGTTGCGGAAGTCCGCACCCAGCGCCGTGGACGTCAGGAAATCCGGCTCACGGCCCTCGCGCAGCAGGTACGCCAGCGCAAACATGCCCAGTTGCCGCTCGGACTGGCTGGCGACGTGCCGCCAGGTGCCGGCCAGCGCCGCCGTCGCCTCCCCGAAATCCGCCGCCGTGTCCGAGGCGCGCTCCAGCGCGTAGGAGCGCACATAGAACTCGAAAAAGCGTTCCAGCGCCGCCGCGAAGCTCGCCACCGCCTCGCGGGCGTAACCGTCCATCAGGGCGCGGGTGCCCAGATCGAACAGCACTTCGAACTTCTGCTTGCGCACCAGCACGCAGTAGCGTGCCCCACAGTGCGCGCAGTTCAGGTCATGCACGCTGCTGTCGGCGTACTCGGCGCGGTTCTCGCGGCCACAACTGGGGCAGGTGGTGGGAAAGTCCATGCGTGGGGGCAGTGTAGGCCAGGGCCCGTGCGTTCAGGCCACCAGTGGACCTGCCTTCTGACAGTGATAACGCGGAATCCATATGTAGGGTCGGGAGCCCTGAGCGCGGGGTGGGAGGGAACGGCTCGCTCCGTCGCCGGACCCCCAGCCCAGTGACCTGAGCCCAGCGCCTGCGCTCAGGACGTCAACCGGGAGCATCAGCCGTCCACCACTGCACGGCAAAATCAACCAGCGCCCGCTGGGACATCAGTTTCGCGGTGGCCGAGCCGACGTTCCCCACTGTCACCGCGCCGCTGGCCTCAAAAGCGGCCTTGACGGGCGGGAAGGCGTCCTCGTCGTAATCGCACTCGTCGAAGGTCACCCACTTCGGCTGACCGTCCACCAGAACGGGACCGCTGAAGGGCACAGTCGCCTGCTTCCCGGCCCGGACCTCCGCCAGATGCAGGCTGGTGTTGTTCTGCGTTCCCAGCAGCAGCACCCGCCCGTCCAGGTCATACACGCGGGCCAGCGGGGAGCCGTCCCCCAGCGAGAACGTCAGGGGATGGTCCGCCGTGATGTATTCGGCCTGTCGGCCCCACGCGGCGAAAGAACTGTGCGGGTGATTGCTGCGCCGGGCCTCGGGCCATGTTCTGAGCAGTTCAGCGACGCGGCCCACCCCGCGCGAGGGCGTCAGGGCCGGGTCGAAGGCGGGCATCTCGGCGCGAATGGTGGCCCACCAGGACGGCGGAACAGCCAGCCGCCGCCAGCCGGCCGGATCGGTCAGGTGCAGGGTAAAGGTGGGCATGACCACCGTTCCCGCTGGTGTCACCGCGTCCTGTAGCGCCTGGATCACGGCCACCGGGCCGCCGACCACCCAGCCCAGACTGCTCAGACTGACGTGAACCATCAGCATGTCCCCCGCCCGGACACCCAGGGCGCGGAGGTCGGCGGCGAGGCTGGCGCGGGTGCGGGGCGTGTCGGCCAGAGCGATGGCGTCCGTTTCTGTCATGTTCAGTCCTTGGCCCGGTCAGGAGTCACGAGGGTGGGAGGGTGTCGCCCCTGGACAACCCGGACGCTGGGACACAGACGAGTCGGCGCACCTGCTACTCCCCGATCACGTAGCTCAGGCCGCCGCTGTGCGTCAGCCACAGCTTCTCGAAGGCGGCACGCGGGTAGGTGCGGCGCACGGTGTCGTTGCTGGGGGCGGCGGGATCGTTCAGAACGGGATTGCCCGCCTTGTCGAAGCCAATTAAAACCATCAGGTGGCCGCTGCTGGTGGCAATGGCCGCGCCGGGCAACTCGCCTTTTTTCCAGCCCAGACTGACGGCCAGCGGAATGCCCGCGCCCGTGAATTTCTCGGCGGCCGCCAGACTGGGCAAACGCGTCACGTAGGCCCGCTGCCCCAGCGATCCGGCGTAGGCGGCATTGAAAGACCAGTTGCCCGTGCCATCGTAGGCGCGGTCATAGGTGGCCCGAGCCGCCTGCGGCACCTTGATGTCAATGCCGCGCGCGGCCAGGATCATCGAAACGCTGGTGGGGCTACACCACACCTCGCCGCCGTCGGGGTAGATCATTTGCGAACGCTGCGGCACGTCGTTCACCTTGCCCCAGGCCGTTTTATCGCTGGCCTGCCCCAGACCTGCGCTCCGGCGGGCACGTTCAGAGGTGTTAAAGGCCAGCAGCCGCAACGTGGTTCCCTGTCCACGAAGGGTCACGCGGTACTGGTAAGAGGTGGCCTGTTTGCTCAGGCGCAGTGTATCGGTCATAACCTGCCCAGCGCTGTCCTTCTGGCCATTCACGCTGCTGCGGCCCTCGGCGCTGCTCCAGGTACCAAAGGAGTACCAGCGTGACCACTCTGCACCTACCCGCGCCCGCACCTCAACGGTCACGCTGCCCGCCCCCGGCGTCACGGCATTCCAGGACGGCACCAGCTCGTCGAAGGCGGTCACGGTCAGCGGGGCCGAGGTCAGCGTGCCAGTCGTGAGGCCAGGAGCCAGCGAGATGGCTTCCGCGTGAATCTGCGTGCCCTGAACGTCCGCGCCCGCCCAGTCGGCGGCCCGCTCATGGATGGTGGTGGTGCTGCTGGGATAGGTCATGGTGAGCGCCCCCGCGCCGCTGGAGAGTGCAAGAGTCAGAAGAAGAGGAATCCGCATGAATGGGGCGACTATGCCGTCTGTGGCACGGGTGGTGGTGAGGAAGGCTCATACGGATTCCGTTTGTAACGCGATAGAAATCGGGACAGCTCCGATGTCCACACTCCACGTCCGGAACCCGTTTTTCTCCTGCTCGCTGTCGTCGCGAACAGACGCCCATGAAGACGCTGCTCCTCTCACTCGGATTTCCAGGTGTTTTCAACCCCTTTCAATCGGAGTCCATTTCAGCCCTGCATGTACAGAAACGCCTCTGGCAGCGCCTCGCGCCAAGTCACCCAGGTGTGGCCGCTGGGGTATTCGCGGTACTGGTGGGGGAGGGCCAGATCGGCAAACAGACCCGCTATGCGGCGGTTGGGGCCGGTCAGCCATTCCAGCGCCCCCGTATCCAGACTGGTGTTCAGGTGCGTGGGCGGAGCCTGCCGCAGTTCCTCCAGCAGCCATTCCCCGGCCCCGGTGGTGTCGATCACGCCCGAGGCGTCCCGTGCGCCGGGCCGGGCAATGAACGCCCCGCTGTGGCTGACCACGCGGCTGAACAGTTCGGGGTGGCGGCTGCCCAGATGCAGCGAGATCAGCCCGCCCAGGCTCGCGCCCCACAGGCCACGCTCGCTGACGGTGACCAGCTCGCCCTCCACGCGGGGAAACACTTCCCCGGTCAGAAAGTCCAGGTAGCGGTCATTCAGGTAATATTCCTCGCTGCGGTCGCCGGGCTCCACGAAGACCAGGGCCGCGCCCGTCGCCAGTCCGGCCTCCAGCGCCCGGTCCATCACGTCGCCCAGCTTGCCGGTGCGGTAGAAGGCCACGCCGTCCTGCACGTAATAGACCGGAAGGGCGGTGCCGGCCTCGTAGCCGTGCGGCGTGTACACGATGGCGCGGCGGGTGCCGGGAAAGATGCCCCCCTCCCAGCTCAGGCGCGTGGCCGTTCCCTTGCGGGTGGCCTCCGGGGCCAGCCACAGCGGATGACGCGCGTACTCGCCCACCACCGCCGCGCGTGGGTAGGGCCACCACGGATTCAGGGACTTCTGGGGGTTGTCGGGATCGGCGAAGGCCTCGCCCACCGCGTCCAGCCACGCGTATTCCACCCACGCGCCGCGCGGCAGCCTCAGCGTGAGGGGCTGCCCCGCCGTCACGGGCAGGGGGGGCTGCTTGCGCCAGTCGGTGAAATCCCCCACCAGGGCCACGGCGCCGGGTGGGGGCGTGAAGGTGACATCTTGCCCGGAAACGGAAACGGCCATGCGGAGGATTCTACGTGGTGGGCACCGCCGGGGAGGGCGGCAGGAAGGCCGCTGCCCGCTCCGCCGCCGCCTGCGCCAGCTCGCGTGCCGGGCCGTCTGTCCAGCGCAGCAGGGCCACCGCGCGGCGGTGGGCGCTCAGGGCGGCGTGGCCCCTGGCCCGGACATCACCGCTGCCCAATCCGGCCAGCACGCCGTAAGCCTCTCGCCATTCAGCGTCGGCCCAGGCGTCACGTGCCCAAGTCAGGAAGACATTCTCGCTGGGTAAGGGCGTTCCGGCGGCCAGCAGCGCCACCTTACCCAGCGAGAATGTCAGGCCCAGGCACGCGTAGGCCACCTTCGCGTCGTTACCGGCACTCAGACCGCCCATCACCTTGTGCAGTTCCTCGGTGCTGTCGGCCAGCAGCGCAGCGGCCCGCGCGTCGGCCCTTGCCGCCAGCTCGGCCCAGCGCACTGCCCGTGCCTGAGTTTGAAGGTCGGCAAAAATGCCGTGCCGATCATGCAACGGCACACCGGTTTGCAGCGACACCAGATTCCACAGCGCCGTCTCCGGCTCCGTAAACGCCCGGCTGCGGTGCGCGGCGGTGGAGCGCTCCACGCTGAGCAGCACGCCACTGCGGTAAGTGACTTCGTTGCGAACGAACGTCTCGGATGCCACCAGCACGCTGACATCCAGATCGCTGAACTCGTCTGCCTCACCCCGGGCCACGCTGCCGGTCAGGAAGATGGCCTGCACGCCGTCCTCCTGCCGAAGCTCGGTCAGCACTTCATCCAGAACGGCATGGAAGGTCATGGCCTCAGCGTGTCATGTTCCCGCCGCGCCGGGTATCCGCCGAATGACGCAGCGCCGCCCCCAGATGGCAGGCAGCGCCGGCATATTCAGGCGTTTAGCCGGGCTGCTCGGCCCGCTGCGGCGAATTGCCCGCCGAGTACCCCCGGTATTCCTCGCGCAGTTCGCGCTTCAAGAACTTGCCAGTGGCGC
This sequence comes from Deinococcus radiopugnans ATCC 19172, assembly GCF_006335125.1. Classification (NCBI taxonomy): domain Bacteria; kingdom Thermotogati; phylum Deinococcota; class Deinococci; order Deinococcales; family Deinococcaceae; genus Deinococcus; species Deinococcus radiopugnans. Next base: position 178,052 of record NZ_VDMO01000008.1, on the reverse strand, counting down.
CGATGGGCAGGCTGTCGGTGAGCACGGTGGCGTCGGGCAGCCAGAACTTGGCGAAATGGGGTTCCAGCAAGTCCAGCAGTTCCTGATGGGTCACGGTCTGGCCGGGGCGCGGCACCACCACGGCCAGCGGGCGCTCGTCCCACTTGGGATCGTCCATGGCAATCACGGCGCACTGCGCCACGGCGGGGTGCGCCATGATCGCGTTTTCCAGATCCACGCTGCTGATCCACTCGCCGCCGGACTTGATCAGATCCTTGCTGCGATCCTGAATGTGCATGTACCCGCGCTCGTCCAGGGTGGAGATGTCTCCGGTGTCGAACCACAGCTCGCCGTCCAGCTCGAAGAAATTGTCCTGGCCCGCGCCCTTGTAGTAGCTGTTGGCAATCCACGGGCCACGCGCGATCAGGTTCCCCATCGTCTTGCCGTCGTGCGGCAGGCGCTGGCGGTTCCCATCCACGATGTCCAGAAAGACCAGCGGCACGGTGCGGCCCTGCTTGGCGCGCAGTTTGTAGCCCTCGTCGCTGGTCGGGTCGACGTCGAAGGGCACGCTGCTGGCGGTGCCCAGCGGGTGCGTCTCGGTCATGCCCCAGGCCTGCAACATGTTCAGGTCGTGACGGTTCTGGAAGGCCCGGATCATGGCCTCCGGCGCGGCGCTACCCCCCACGATCACGCGCTCCAGGCCGTCCAGCCTGTACGGCTCCCCGGCCTCCCTGGCCCGGTCGAGTTCGGCCAGCAGACCCATCCAGATGGTCGGCACGCCCGCCGTGATGGTGACCCCCTCGTCCTGCAGCAGCGTGGCGATGCTGCGGCCGTCGCTGAAGATCCCGGCATACACCTGCTTGGCGCCGTACATGGCGCAGGTGTAGGGCAGGCCCCAGGCGTTGACGTGGAACATCGGCACGATGGGCAGCACGCTGTCGGCCTCACCCACGTTCAGGGCGTCCTTGGGCGCGCTGGCCAGCGAGTGCAGCACGGTGGAGCGGTGGGTGTACAGCACGCCCTTGGGGTTGCCCGTGGTGCCGGAGGTGTAGCACATGGCCGCCGCCTCGTTCTCGTCCAGACGCGGGTAGCGGGGCAGCGGTTCGGCGCCCATCACGAAGGTGTCGTAATCCCGCACACCGGGCATGGCCTGCGGCAGCGGTCCCATCACGATGATGTGCTCCAGTTTCGGGCACGCGGCCTTGAGGGCCGGAATCATCGCCGCAAAGACGTTCTCGATCATCAGCACGCGGTCTTCGGCGTCATTGAGAATCCAGGCCACCTGTTCGGGGTGCAGGCGGATGTTGACGGTGTGCAGCACCAGCCCCGCGCTGGGCACGCCCAGGTACGCCTCCAAGTGCCGGAACGAGTTGACCGCCAGCGTCGCCACCCGGTCGCCGCGCTCCAGGCCCAGGCCCAGCAGGCCGTTCGCCAGACGCAGGGCACGGTCGGCCACGTCGCCGTAGGTGGTGCGGTGCTTTTTTGGAATGGGGTTGCCCGCCTCGTCGCGGCCCGCCGCCAGCAGGCTGACCACCTCACGGTTGCGGTACTGCCCGCGAATGCGCTCCAGAATGGTGGGCACCGTCAGTTGAACGTCCATCATGTTGCCTTGCATAGTTGAGCCTCCGCGCAGAGAAAGGGGAAGGGGGAAATGAGAAGAACGGCGGCGGCCTGTGGCGGCCACCCGGTCTGAAAACGGCGGTGTTTGGGCCGAGTATAGAGAGTGCCGGGCGGGGCAGACGTATTTTCGCGTGCGTTCTGCTGGCGCCGGGCCACCGATCCATGAAAAACCCGCCAGAAACGGCGGGCCTGCTTCCTGTCAGGGTTATCGGCGTGGCCTGTCCTGCCGCTCCTTCTCGGGCACGGGCGGCTTCGCGTGCGCCCCGCCCCGCAGCGGACGTGGCCCGGCGGGGACCAGCACGCCGATGCCATCATCCTGATCGTCACGCGGTGGAATCGGCCCCCGCGTGTCCCGGCGAAACACCCCAGCAAGCCAGCGGCGCAGATTCATGCCCCAGCGTGCGCGCCGGCCACAGGACCCTGCAAGGCGGACCATCACGATTTGCGTATGCTGCATGGATGCCCGCCACCCTGGATCATCTGGTCATTGCCGCCCGCACCCTCGAAGATGGCCGCGCTTGGCTCGAAGGCCGTCTGGGCGTGCCCATGCAGGACGGCGGCCAGCACGACCACTTCGGCACGCACAACGCGCTGCTGTCGCTGGGGCCGGACGGCTACCTGGAGGTCATCGCCATTGACCCAGACGCCCCCGCCCCGGACCGCCCCCGCTGGTTCGGGCTGGACACGCCGGAGATGCACGAACGGCTGCAAGACGGTCCCGCGCTGATCCACTGGGTGGCGGCAGTCGAGAAGCTGGAGCCTGGCCCGGAGGTGCTGGAACTCACGCGCGGCGACAACCGCTGGGCTCTGACCGTGCCCGAGAACGGCGGGCTGCCCATGGACGGCGTCGCTCCATCGCGCATTCAGTGGCACACGCCGCCGCCCCCCACCCGCCTGACCGACATGGGCGTGCGCCTGGGCCGGTTGCGTCTGGGTACGCCACAGCCCGACACCCTGCGCGCCGTGCTGGACACCCTGAACTTCAGGGGCGAGGTGGAAGTCTACGAGGCCCCGCAGGCCGAACTGCGCGCCGTCCTGGAAACGCCGGATGGACTGGTCACGCTGGGCGAGTGGTGAGGCGAGAAGCTCACCCTCTTTTCCCCCCAGTCATCTTCCCTGGCCTGCGCCCGTGCAGCAGCGCCGCCGCCAGCAACCCGGCCAGAAAGCCGAACAGGTGCGCCTCCCACGACACCGCGGGATTGCCGGGCAGCACGCCCCACAGGATGCCGCCGTACAGCACAGCCGCCACCACGGCCACGCCAATCGCGGCGGGGGTGCGCTCCCACCAGCCCACGCCCAGCAGGTAGGCCAGGTAGCCGAAGATCAGTTCGCTGGCCCCCAGATGCACGCTGCCGCCGCGCCCCAGCAGCCACACCAGCCCGCCGCCCACCACCGCCACCACCAGCGTGACCGCCAGAAACCGCCCCACACCGCGCACCGCGCTCATGAAGGCCAGCACCGCCAGCGGGACGGTGTTGGCGATCAGGTGCGGAAAGCCGTAGTGCAGGAACGGCGCGGTCAGCACATGCCAGAAGGTGCCCGGGGTCCGGGGTTCGATGCCGTACACATCCAGCCCCCCGCCGAAGCCCAGCAGATCGACGATCTCCTGTAACCAGACGGCGGCGATCAGCCCAGCGGTGACCCACAGCGCAGGGCCGATCTGCGGCCTGCCCGGTGCAAGGGGCGACGGTCCCGGTGCGGGCCGGGACCGGGGCGCCTGGGGACGACGGGCGGGCGGCGGCGGCGATCTCATGGTCCAAGTCTGCAGGATAGGGCGATGAGGTTCAGTGGGCTGCGGCGAATCTGGGCGGGCCGCACTGCGCCGGGGCCGCGCACTTCAAAGGCCGGTCTGTCAGGGCCGGGCAAGAGTGGGCTGGATACGCTGACGGCATGAGCCTGGAAGCCAATCTGCACCTGCCGAGCCTCGATCCCTACGGGGAGGCGGTGCGGCGGCGGCTGTACATCGGCACGCTGGGCTGCGGCATGGTGCTGCTGCTGTTTGGTTGGGTGCTGCAGCGCGTGCTGAATCTGCCCGAACCGTACCTGCAGTACGTGGCCCCGGCGCTGCTGGTTATGGGCGTGCCGATTCTGTGGTGGCTGCTGTCGGGCCGGGCGCTGGTTGTCGTCGAACTGACCGCCATCGGCGTTCTGGCCGCCGCCAGCACCGCGCACATCGTGCTGGTCAGCCTGACCGCCCCCACGCTGCCGGGGGCCTACCCCAACAGCGGGCCGTACTGGGCGGTGACGGGCGTGAGCGTGCTGGCGTTCCTGGCCCTGACGCCGGCCCGGGCCGCCGCGTTCAACCTGACGTACCTGCCCGTAAGCCTGCTGCTGCCGTGGCTGCTGCCCGCCACCTACACCGCGCCGTCGGTCTCCGGCCTGGTGCGGGTGCAGCTCAATGCCCTGCTGGTATTCCTGCTGGTGTGGGGCCTGTCGTGGTTCCGCGCCCAGTACGCCACCCAGACCAAGACCCAGGAACTGCTGCGCCAGCTGGCCTTCACCGATCCCCTGACCCGCCTGCCCAACCGCCACGCGGTATATCCGGCGGTGGACGCGCTGCTCAGGGACGCGGCCCCCGGACAGCCCGGCGCCATCCTGCTGGTCGATCTGGACCATTTCAAGCGCATCAACGACAGGCACGGCCACGGCGTGGGCGACGAGGTGCTTGCGGCGGCAGGCGAGGTGCTGCGCAACTGCGCGGCCGACGCGGGTGCGCCGCCGCCCACGGTGGGCCGCTGGGGGGGCGAGGAGTTCATCGTGGTGCTGCCGGGCACGGCGCAGCGGCGGGCTGCGGAACGGGCCGAGCAACTGCTGGCCGAGTTCCGCGCCTGGCCCTGGCCGCATGGACTGCAGGTGACGGTCAGCATCGGCGTGAGCAGCGTCCGGGCGGGCGAGGATTTCAACGGCCTGCTGGCCCGCGCCGACGCTGCGCTGTATGCGGCCAAGTCTTCGGGCCGGGACCGGGTCGTCGTCCACGGTTACGCGGCGCTGCCGGCGGTCCTGGCCTCGTGACCCAGGGGCCTACGCCCCGTTCAGCTGGTCCCGCAGGTGGACGACCACTGCGTCCAGCGCGGTCTCCCGGACCTCTCCACTGCGCCGCTCCCGGACTTCCGCCTGCCCCCTGCTGACCCCGCGCCCCAGCGTCACCCGCCAGGGAATGCCCGTCAGATCGGCGTCGGCGAATTTGACGCCGGCCCGCAGGGGGCGGTCATCCAGCAGCGCGTCAATGCCGGCGGCCCGAAACGCCGCATACAGCGTTTCGGCCGCCTCCACCTGTGCGGCGTCCTTCAGGTCCACCACGGTCAGGAGGACCTCGTGCGGGGCGATGACGGCGGGCCACACCAGACCGCGTTCGTCGGCGAACTGCTCGGCCAGTGCCGCCGCCAGCCGGGTCACGCCCAGGCCGTAGCAGCCCATCGTGGGCGTCTGCGTCTTTCCGTCCGCCGCCGTGAAGGTCATGCCCAGCGCCCCCGTATAGCGCGTGCCCAGCTGGAAGATGTGGCCTACCTCGGTGCCGCGCGCCGAGAGCAGCGGCTGGGCCGGATCGTGCAGCGACGCCTCGCCCGCCGCTGCCTGCCGCAGGTCCGCAACGACCGGCAGCGGGTACTGCTCGCCCCAGTTCGCGCCCACCACGTGCCAGTCAGTCTCGTTGGCGCCAGTGGCAAAATGCCTGGATTGCGCCGCTGCCTCGTCGCACAGGCGTAGAAAGGACCGTTCTGGGCTGTCCGGCAGATCAGGGGCGATGAAGCCCAGCGGCAGACCGGCGGCCCACCGTTCCGTGTCGGCCACCTCCAGCGCGGACAGCGTGCCCTCCACCCGCGCCGACACGGCATTCCACAGCTTGACCGGATTGACACTGTGATCGCCGCGCAGGCTGATCAGCACGGGTTGGGTGGAGGACTGACCGCCATTGAGAAACGCCGCCTCGTACAGTACGTTCTTGACCATCTGGCTGGCCTCGCAGCCCAGCGCGGCGCAGGCGCTCACCACCGTAGGCGTGCCGGGCGTGTGGCGGCGTTCAAAGCTCCCGAACGGGCTGGCCGGAGCGAGGTGGGCACGCGACACGGCCCGCTCCGCGTTGGCGGCGTACCGGCCGTCGGCGGTGAACAGCAGCGTGTCCTCGCCCACGGCCGAGAGCAGCAGGTACTCGCGGCTCTCGGCCCCGCCGATCAATCCACTGTCGGCCTGCGCCGCGCGCCAGTCCGCGCCCAGCCGGGTCAGGATGCGGGCGTAGGCGGCGCCCATGACCTCGAAGGTCCGGGCCAGATCCTCGGGCGTGGCGTGAAAACTGTACCCGTCCTTCATCACGAATTCGCGCGTCCTGAGCAGCCCGGCGCGGGGCCGCAACTCGTCGCGGAACTTGCGCCCGATCTGGTATACGCTCAGGGGCAGATCGCGGTAGCTGCCGACCAGTTCGCGGGCCACGGCCACGGCGACCTCCTCGTGGGTGGGGGCCAGCGCCAGCTCGCGCCCGCCCCGGTCGGTCACCGCGAACATCAACTGGTCCGCCTGGGTGTAGGCGGCCCAGCGCCCGGACTGCCGCCACAGCGCGGCGGGTTGCAGCAGCGGCAGGCTGATCTCCTGCGCCGCGCCGCTCAGTTCCTGGCGGATCAATGCTTCCAGCCTGTGCAGCACGCGGGTCATCAGGGGCAGCGTGGCGTACAGGCCGCTGCCGATCTGGCGGATGAAGCCGGCGCGCAGCAGCATTTCCGTGCCGCGCGTGTCTGCCTCCGACGGCGTTTCGCGCCGCGTGACGAACGAACCTTGTGACAGGCGCATCTTTTTCTCCCTTCAAAAATGTAAAAACGGCGGGTCAGGCGTCATGGGGACGCAGCCGGCAACACTGGCGTCTTTACACCCCGGAGGGCGGCGGGAGCACGGGCAGGCCCGCACCGACACGCCGCAGGCCGCTGGGCCGCTGCGTGTGGGGGATCGTCTGCTCGCTCATGGGCCGTACGCTACAGGCCAGGGCCGGGGCCGGTCAAGCGGCAATCCTTTGCGGCCCACCCGTGCCATGCTGTCGGCCATGACCCAGACCAACCCCCAGACCACCAGCCAGACCATCACGCTTCAGGTTGAAGGCTTCGGCGAGATCACGGCGCACACGGGCGAGCGGCTGGTGCTGGCGCTGGAACGCGGCGGCGTGGACATCCTGCACCGCTGCGGCGGCGTGGCCCGGTGCACCACCTGCCGCGTGTCGTTTCAGGAGGGCGAACCCGACGCCATGACGCTGGCCGAGTACGACAAGCTGACCGAGAAGGAACTGCTGGGCCAGGCCCGGCTGTCCTGCCAGATCGAGTGCGCGCCGGGCATGCGGCTCACGCCGCTGCAGACCGCCTCCAGCACCGGCCTGGAACCGGGCAAGGCCCCCGCCGCGACCATCGAGCCGGAGCCCCGCTGGACCACCCGCCCCGGCGCCTCGACCGAGGGCTAACCCCCCGAGGCAGGCAGCCAGCGGGCCGCGTAGGCTTCAGCCTCCTGCAGGTTGAAACGGGACAGGGCCAGCCCCACATACCCGTCCGGGCGCACCAGACAGCACGCGTTCCGGACCAGTCCGGCGCGTCGTGCTGCCGCCGTGAAGGCGAAGGCATGCAGCGGCAGCTCCCGCACGGCGCACCACGTCAGCAGGTCCGGCGACGGCGTGCCGTAGACGTGAACTTGCCAGCGCAGTGATTGAAGGGCACCGAGGTTGCTGCCCCCCGCCAGCGGCACCCATGGCAGGCGGTCCCCGCCCCGCACCCGGCCCGCGCGGCCCACGCTCAGCGGACTGTGAGGATAGTGAATCAGGAGTTGCGAGAGCCGCCCGAACGCCCAGCGCCGGACCGCTGCCGGACGGCTGAACAGCCCCAACAACGCCGGGATCACGCGCGTGCGGACCACGCGGGCCAGCGGTGAGGGATCGACCACACCGCTGAAGACGCGGTCCGTGGTGTTCACCAGCGACACGGCGAAGGGCCGACGCTCCGGGCCGTAGGTGGCCAACAGCCCAGGGGCCGCCCCACAGAGCGTCTGCGCCAGTTTCCACACCAGATTGGCGGCGTCCCCCAGCCCGGTGTTCATGCCCTGCCCGCCCACCGGACTGTGAACGTGTGCGGCGTCGCCCAGCAGAAAGGCCCGGCCCACCTGAAACGAATCGGCCACCCGGTGATGCACGCGGTAGGTGGAAAACCATTGCACGGCTGAAACCTGCGCGACGCGCTGCGAGTCGATCTGGGGACGCACCGTCTCGAAAGTGACGGCCTCGCCCAGCTCTGCTGGCACCTGTCCCACGACACGCCAGCGGTCCAGCCCTGGCATGGGAAAAAGGGCTAGAAACTGATCGTCGTCCAGCGACACGTTGACGCGGTCCCCGCTCAGTGGGCCGCTGGCGCTCACGTCGGCCACATAAAACCGCTGCGGGTAGGTGCCGCCCGACAGGGGCACGCCCAGGCTGCGGCGCACCACGCTCCCTGCACCGTCGCAGCCCGCCAGATACGCTGTCCGCAAAGTCCTGATCTCCCCTCCTCCCTCCAGCGTGGCCGTGACGCCGCCCACGTCCTGGGTCAGACCCGTGAGGGCAGTCCCCCATTCCACGCCGCCGCCCAGCGCCTCAAGCTGTCCGAGCAACAGGGCCTCATTCTGATCCTGGGTCAGGATGAAGATGTCGGGATGGGCGGTCAGGCCCGCGCCCGCACTGCGCAGATCGACGCCCGCCCGCGCCCGTCCCCGCGTCCACAGGCGCAGTCCCGCCGCGTGTCGCCCCCGCGACAGCGCCTCGCGCCCCAGGCCCAGCTGATCGTAGAACTCCAGCGTCCGCGCCTGCACGGCAATGGCGCGCGTCTCGGTGGTGGGACCGGATTTGGGATCCACCACCTGCACCCGCACGCCCAGCCGGGTCAACCACAGCGCCAGCAACAGCCCGGTGGGGCCAGCGCCCGCAATCAGGACTTCAGGGTCAAGACCGGAACGATCGTGGGTCATCGCCGTGCCCTCCGTTCCTAAGCATAACGGTGGGGCCGGGCCGCGCTCAGTTCATGCGGCGGTGCCGCTCGGCCTCGAACCGGGCGATTTCCGAGGGACTCGACACCCGCCGGGCCACCTCTAGGCGCAGGTCCTCGGTCTCGGTGTCGTTGGGGTCGATGCCCAGGATGGCCGTCGCCAGCAGCACCACCCGCCGCTCCTGTCCGCGCTCAATCTGCGAGGCCCGCAATTCGGCCCGCAATGAGCCCACCAGCGCCCGCTGGATGGTCATGCGTTGTTCCTCGGCCCACTCGCTGTCCTGCAGGCTGGGCAGGAATTCACCCTTGTAGGCGGCCACGGCGGCGGGCAGCTGTCCCCCCGCGATCAACTGCAGCACCCGCTGGCTGTCCAGGATGACGCTGGCCTTGCTGCTCAGGCGGTATTCGGGGGCCTGATGCGCGCCCTCCACCAGCACCACGTCGGCGCCGATGGCCTCGCGGATGTCGGCGATGCACTGGCGGAAATACGTGGCGGCCTTTTTGGGATCGCGGTCCGGCCACAGCTGCGTCACCACGTCCTGACGGGTGCTGCGCGGATGCAGCGCCAGGCAGGCCAGCACCGCCACGCTGCCGCGCACGCGCATGCTGCAGGGAATGCCGTCGCGCAGCACCAGCTCCTGACCCAGCGTCATGATCTCCAGGCGCATGCCGCTGGTAAAGAGATCGTCGCGCAGCGTGCCGCCAAGGGAGGAGGCGTCCTCCAGCGCGGCTTCCAGCAGCGGGGCCAGATTGGGCTGAAGGCGGGCGTAGGCCAGCATCTCCTCGATTTCCCGCAGATCCGGCGCAATCGAGGCCTGCGACTGGGCGTGGGGCAACCCCGCGAGTTCCAGCAACGCTTCCGAGAGCAGGCCGGTGCAGCGTGGCAGGTCATTCATGCGGTAGGCGCTGAACGCCGCCAGCAGCAGCGCGCGGGTGGCGTCGATGTGCGCGCCGCGCTGCGTGGCCTCCTCGCGCACCTCCAGATGCATCCGCAGCGCCGAGGCGCTGTCGCCGCGCCGCAGCGCCATCATCGCCAGGACCACCCGCGCGTACAGCGACAGATCGGGATTCAGGGCGCGCAGGCGGGCAATGGTCCGGACCGCCTCGGCATGTTCCCCGATGCGGCTGTAATGGTTGGCGAGATGGGACAGGGCGTATTCGGTGACATTGAACTCGCGCAGCTCTTCTGCGCGGTTGGCCAGGTCGATCAGCTGTTCAATGAAACCACCGTAATCACCGCCGCGCAGCATCAGATCGATGCGCCTGGCGTCAAGCTGCAGAAGGACGTAATCATTGTGCAGCAAAGCTGCGGTGGCCTGTGCCCGTTCCAACGTCTCGCCCGCCTCATCTAACTGACCAGAGTCAACTTGAATATCAATGAGGGTATTGAACGCGGCTATCAAGGGACGTTTATTTTCGTCGAGTTCCAGCACTGGAATGGCAGGCCCTAGCACCTTGAGAGCATTTTTGAAGTTGCCCTGATCGAGATAGACAGCGGCCAGTGTATGCGCGATCCGGGCAGCCATCACCTTGTTGCCCAGAGAGAAATAGCCTCTGCGGGCCTCCTCGATGGCCTTGAGGCCGCCATTTTCGCCCAGATAGTTCAGAGTCAGCCCATACCAGCGCAGAGTTCGGAAACGCAACTCACCGTCAAGGCGGGAGAGCAGATCGTGGAAATGCGCGGCCGCTCTTCTGTGTTCACCTGTCGCGCGGAGAAGATTGCCGTACTCCACCGCCGCTTCGTCATTTCCCAGCGCCATTGCCATCTCGAGGGGTTCCTCGGCGTCTGCAAACTGGCCGATGCGGAGAAGTGAGACCCCCAGCCAGGCCATTTCCTCAGCGCTCAGGTCCTGCTGCGACTGCAGGGCTGTTAAAACCGCATCATAATTGCCAGTGCCAAAATCCGCCTGGAGCTGTGCTGTACGCGAAGAACGCTTTTTCACACTCCCCCTACTATGATGGGGCCATGAAGAAAAGCCTGAGCGCCCTCATCAGTCTCGTCCTCGTTTTAGCCGTGACATCCGCGAACGCCAAGAGCGTCGGTGGTTGTGGCGGTTGCCTCGAAAAAACGCCCACTGTCAACATCCAGTCCAGCTTCACCGGCAACTGAGGAAAGTGACATGACCGCATCTTATCCTCGCAAAACGCAAAGAGTCCGTGAAGGCTTCAACACCGAGGCGGGAACGCAGGCGCGGCCCCAGGCCGCCTCCGCTTCCAACGTGCGGCCTGCCAGCGCCTCCCTGCTGACCAACCGCATGGACAGCCTCTCGTTCCGGATGGGTCGCCTGTCCTGTGCTGGCCTGGAATGAGCCGCAAGTGGGTGCCCTGGAACAACCCAACCCGCAAGGTCTGGAACGTTGAGCCCAGTGACCACGCCCTGCTGATCGAAACCACCGTTCAGGAAGTCAATGCCTGGACCATGAAAGTGGTGGGCCGCGCCTGCACCGAGCATGACCGCCGGGTGATGGACCTGTCTCTGAAGCTCGCCGAGGCCGCCGGGCTGCTTCAAACGGAGCGGGACGTGTGCCAGATCGTCTGGGCCGCCCTGCTGCACGACATCGGCAAGGCCGCCATCAGCACCAGGATTCTGGACAAGCCGGGCGCCTTGACACCGGCAGAATTCAAGATCATTCAGCAGCACCCCAGTCTGGGCCACCGCCTGGCCCGCACGGCCCCCAGGGCCGACGACGAGATTCTGGGCGCCATCTTGCACCACCACGAACGCTGGGACGGCGAGGGCTACCCGCTGGGCCTGATCGGCGAGTCGATTCCGCTGCTGGCCCGCGTCATCAAGGTGACCGACGTGTACGACGCCCTGGTCTCGGATCGCCCGTACCGCGCCGCCTGGACCGCCGACGAGGCCACCACGTACCTGCTGCAACACTCAGGCACGGCCTTCGATCCCCGGCTGATCCAGATTTTCGCGTACCGCGTGCTGCCCCAGCAACAACATCCGGGCTTTCCCCTGGACTGAAACGCCCCTCCCGACAACCCACACTCAGCGGCAACTTCAGCAGGACGGGAGTTGCATTTTTTGATGTCTTGTGGAGGCCAAACCCCGGACCCCATTCAGCTCAGGCCGAAGGCGTCGCGCACGTTCAGGGCGAAGACCTGGAAGCTGAGGCTGGGGCTGGCGTACGCCTCCAGCGCCCCTTGCAGGGCGTCCAGCGCAGTGTCGGCGCGGGCACGCTGGTAGGCCGGACGTTCGCGCCAGGTGAAGCGCAGAGCCTCGGGGTGCCAGGCCGGATCGAAGCGTTTTTCCAACCGCTCGGCGGCTTCCAAGGCGCTCAGCAGACCCACCCCCAGCGAGTTGTCCAGCTCGCGGGCGTCTTCCAGCGCGGCGCGCACGCCGTCCAGATCGTTTAGCACGCCCGCACGCCCGGCGGCAAAGGCGATCAGCTCGGCGTCGGCCGGGTGTCCGGCGCGGAGCAGGGCCGACTCGAGGGTGTGATCGGCCAGCGGGGCCACCCCCAGGCGGGCGCTGCGGCTGACGATGGTGGGCAGCACCGAACGGCGGTCCTCGGCCAGAAACAGGAACAGGGCGCGATGCGGGGGTTCCTCCACCAGTTTGAGCAGGGCGTTGGCGGCCTCCGGCCCCAGGTATTCCGCGCCGTCCACGATCACCACCCGGCGCTGGAAGCTGGGGCGCACTTCCAGAAATTCGTAGACGTGCGTCTCGTACTCGCGCCCCTTGTCGCGCCCCTCAAGCACCGCGCCGATGGGAATCAGCTTGCGCCGCGCCGCCTTGCCCGCAGCGGTGGTGGCGCGCGGCTCGACCAGCAGCACGTCCGGGTGCGCCCCCGCCGCCAGCGCCGCACACGAGCGGCATACCCCACAGGCCGCGCCGTCCATGCCCCGCGCCCCCTGGCAGTTCTGCGCCGCCGCGATGGCCCACGCCGCCGCCCGCTTGCCCACCCGCGCCGGGCCGGTCAAGAGCAGCGCGTTGCCGGTAAAAGCGTCGGCCTGCTCGACCAGGGGGGCGTGCAGGGTCATGGGTGGGTGGCGGGATGCGGTGCGCGGTGCGCGGGAAAAGATGAAGACAGATCAAGATTCTGGACGCAGCTTCCCCCCGATCTTTTCACCGCCTCCTGCCAACCGCGTCCCGCGTCCCAGCCGCTCACTTCCCCACCGCCAGCCGCGCCGCCAGCACCTGCGGCAGCCCGGCCTCCAGAGAGGCCTCCTGGGCGCGGGGGATGTCGTAGGCCACGCGGAAGACCTCGAAGTGGGAGCGGGCCGTGTCGTAGAGGGCGTAGCTGGCCCGGGGGTTGCCGTCGCGCGGCTGGCCCACGCTGCCGGGGTTGAGGATCACGCGGGTGGTGGGCGGGACCATGTAGCTGCCGCCGTCGTGGAACAGCTGGCCCTTGATCCACTCGCCGGTGGGGGCGTTCAGGGTGGCGTACACGGCGGGCACGTGAGTGTGGCCCACGAAGCCCAGACGGCCCTGCCACTGCCCGAACGCCTCGCGGGCCGCCGCCACCGAATCGGTGTAGTCGTCCAGGCTGACCGGGGTGCCGTGGCGGTAGCGTGCGCCCACGTCGGGATCATCGATGCCGTCACGCCAGGTGCGGACCCAGGCGATGTCGCGCTCCGAGAGCCGCTCGATCTGCCAGCGCAGGGCCAGCGACACCACGCTGTCACGGGTGGCCCGCTTGCCGTCGACGTATTCCAGCAGCATCTGATCGTGGTTGCCCATGATGCACACGGCGTCCAGATCGCGCAGCGTGTCCAGCACCTCACGTGGGTTGGGACCGTAGCCCAGCGCGTCACCCAGGTGAATCACCGTGTCGTACCGGCGTGAGGACGCGTCCTTCAGCACCGCCCCGAGTGCGGTGTTGTTGGCGTGAATGTCGGAGAGCAACAGCAGCCGCACATTCCGCATGATAGCGCCCCGCCGTGAGACACGTCGCCCCTCGGGCGCTGGGTGAACTCGCTCCAGGAAAGTCTTTCAGCCGCCGCGCTCAGTCCTCCTCGCGGTCCTCCGGGTCGTCGAGATCGTCATCGGCGTCGTCGGCCCAGTCGGGCTCGTCTTCCTCCACACGGGTGCGGCGAAGGTCGTCGCGCGGCGCACTCAGGCGCAGATCGCCCCCTGCCTCGCTGCCGCCCTCACCGCTCAGGCTGGCCTGGGCACGGGCCAGCACCGCAGGGTCCGCCGGTTCGGTGTCGTAGCGCTCGGCCAGGTAGGCGGCCACCCACGCGCCGAAGTACCACAGCGCCAGCGCGGCGGGGTAGCCCTGCGCGCCGTCCGGGGCCGGCACGTGGATGATCTCGTCGATGCGCGACTCCAGAATCTCGCGGGCCAGCAGCAGGGCCGGATCGGTGTCGCCCAGGATCAGGGCCACCTTGGCGTCGCCCTGCTCGTGGCGGGCGTCGAAGGCGCCGCTCGCCAGCGGCAAGGGGTCCCCCAGCAGCGGCACGGCCAGCGTCTTGCCGGTGCGGGCCAGCAGCTGCTGCCACGCGTGCGGCAGGGCGTCGGCGTCGGGGGCCGCCAGCAGCAGCGGCGTGCGGCCCCACAGGCTCCAGGCCAGGTCGCGGGCGGGATTGTTCTCCTCGATGTTCGGGGCGCAGCGGGCGGCCAGATCGGCCAGGGCGGCGTCGGCCTGCCGGGCCTCGTCGGCGTGACTGCTGGCGTAGGCCACCGCCTGCGCGAAGTGGTAGGTGGAGAGCGGTCCGCCCGGCACCAGCACGTCAATCTCCTCGGGGCGGCCCCCGGTCCCGATGCGGCGGGCGCTGGCCCCGGCCACCTCGGCCAGATCGGCGTAATCGGTGGCGAGGGCGGCGGCGTCGGGGCTGCCCAGGACGAACTGGGTGCCGGCGCGGGTCAGGCTGGGCAGCGCCAGCGCCTGCAAGAGGTGCGCGGCCAGAGTGCCCTCGCCCACGCCGACCAGCGCGTAGGGGGCCGCCTCGGGCGCCTGGGGTCCGGCGTAGCTGCCCGGCAGGCGCGACAGCAGGCCCAGCAGGCCGCCGGACGGGGCATGGGTCTCGGAGGTGGAATCGCTCATGGCCCCAGCGTACAGGCCAGGGCCGCCGCCCACCTTCCAGATGCATGAAGACTGCAAAAAGTGGCCGCCACAACGGGCTTTCCAGCTTCACGCCCGTTTAACCTTGCATGCTAGACTCCTGCGCGTGTGTTTGCGCGCGTGCTGGCTGGCTGGAAGTGTCCGTCCGGATCCAGTCCACGAAAAAACCACCCCGCAGGGTGGCGTGAGTGGACCATCTGGGCTGGACCGTGAACATGAATGGTGCACTCGACTGGACTTGAACCAGTGGCCTTTGGCTTCGGAGGCCAACGCTCTATCCACCTGAGCTACGAGTGCCCGGCTGGGCATCCGCTACGCTAGCACCATTATTTAAGGAGATCAAGTGAACCGAAAGAAAGTCACCAACGTCATGCTGATCGTGCTGGCCCTGCTTCTGGTGGTCGGCATGGCCTACCAGTTCACCCCCAACATCGAGGGCCTGTTCAACCGCAGCCAGACCACCGGCACCCCGGCCGTGAAGGTCAACGGACAGACCATCACGGCCGAGGAACTGGATCAGGCCCGCCGCGCCAACCCGGTCCTGAGCAGCACCGATACCGGCGTGCTGGGCGACGATTTCAAGACGGTTGTGGTCGCCAACCAGATTCAGCAGGCGCTGGTCACCGGGGCCACGCAGGACATCAAGGTCAGCCGCACCGACGTGAACGCCGAGGTGGACAAGATCCGCGAGCAGCGCGGCCTCAAGGACAACAAGGCCTGGACCGATTTCCTACAGGGCGTCGGGCTGAGTGACGCCGCCGCACGCACCCAGATTCGTGACAGCATCGCCGTGCAGCGCAAGGTGGACGCCCTGAAGGCGGCCGTGCCCGCCCCCACCGACGCCGAGGCCCAGCTGTACTACACCCTGAACCCCGAAGCCTTCCAGAGTGACGCGCGCATTGTGGGCCGTCAGATCGTGGTGGCCGACGAGGCCAAGGCCAAGGCCCTGCTGGCACAGGCCAAGGGCGGCGCGGACTTCGCGGCGCTGGCCTCGGCCAACAGCAGCGAATTCAAGGACCGGGGCGGCGCGCTCGGTCCCGTCGAAAGCGGTGCCCCCCGCCCGGTGGCCCAGGTGGCCCTGCCCGCCGAGGTGGGCGCGGCGGCCTTTGCCCTCACGGACGGCGGCCTGACCGACGTGATTCCCAGCGGCGGCAAGTTCTACATCGTGAAAGTCGAGAAGTATCTGCCGCCCGCTCCCAAGCCTTTCGACGAGGCCAAGACCGACATCATGGCCGCGCTGAAGACCCAGAAGGAAAACGCGGCCATCGAACAGTGGCTGGCCGGACTGGAGAAGGACGCCAAGATCGAGTACGTCGATCCCAACTGGAAGACCACGAACCCCACCGTCGCCACGGTGGCAGGCAAGGACATCCCGTACTCGGAAGTGGTGGAAGGCGTGGTCAGCAACCAGCAGTTCGCCTCGCTGCTGCAACAGGTGCCGCCCGAACAGGCCGCCGGGCTGGTCAACGGCATCCTCAAGCCGCAAGTGACGCAGGGGCTGATCCAGACCTACGCCGCCCCCACCATTGCCGACAAGCTGAAGCTGGACCTGACCGGCACCCGCCAGGACATCGTGCAGGGGCTGGCCGCCTACGGCGCGCGTGACGTGAAGGTGACCGACGCGGACCTGCAGGCGTACTACGATCAGAACAAGGAGCAGTTCCAGACCCCCGCCGGCGCCACCGTCAGCGAGGCCAGCTTCCGTGACCGCAACCAGGCGCTGGCCTTCCGCACCGATTGGAACGGCAACGGCGACTTCACGGCGGCGGCCGGCAAGGCCGGAGCCACCGTCAGCGAACGCGGCGCCGTGACGGCCGGCGACAGCAAACTGAGCCCCGAGCTGGAAGCCGCCGTCTTCAGCGCCAAGACCCTCAAGGACGCGGGCGAGGGCAGCCTGAGCGACGTGGTGAAAGTCGGGGACCGCTACTCGGTGCTGTACGTCACCGACCTTAAGCCGGCGGTGACCCAGCCGCTGAGCGCCGTTCGGGGCCAGATTGAAGCGCAGGTGCTGGCGGCCAAGAAGAACGAGGCCGGTCAGGCGTTCGTGAGCAAGGAGGTGGCCGCCCTGAAGCCCACCGACAATCTGGACAAGGTGCTGGCGGCCCAGGCCAAGCGGGTGGCCGACGCCGAGCCGAAGCCGACGGCACCCGCCAGCGATTCCAGCACGCCGGATTCTGCCGCGCCTGCCGGTGCGACGCCTGCTGATGGTGCCCCTGCCGACGCCGCGCCCAAGGACAGCGCGACGCCTCCGGCCACCGATGCGGAACCGGCGACGCCCGCACCCGCCACCCGCTAAGGTCCACCCATTGCAACAGGCAACCCGTCAAAAGGTTGCCTGCTTTCGTTGATTGGCCCCGGAATGGACCGTGAACGCTGCAATGGCGGTGATAGGGGGATCTCCAGGCTGCGCTGCCATACCTTCCCCACCCTGCAGGGGCGGTCTCCCAGTGTTCTGATCGGAGGCCTGCGGCACTTCAGGGTCCGGCCCAACCAGAGGCGTAGGGGATGTGGCGCGGCGTACCACGATGCAGGACAGACTCGCCGTCATCGGCCTCATCAGCCGCTCAGGTTAGCGTTCCTTTTATGCCGCCCAGCGCAGCTTCAGGGCATGATCGACACACAGACGGTCAACGTCGAATCGGCGGGCCTGGGCAGGTCGAGCCGCAGGGACCGGACGATCACGCAGGTCGTGCCCGTCACCTTCACCTACCCGGTGCATTTCACCGAGCACCTCTTCGATCCGCAGCAGACCCTGCTGCGCGACATCCTGACCGGGCCGGAAGCCTCCGGGGGCCAGCCACCGAGGGTGCTGTGCGTGGTGGATGATGGCGTGCTGGCGGCCTTTCCTGGGCTGGAAGGCCAGATCCAGGCCTACTTCGCCGCACAACTGGACCTGACATTGGTGGCGCCACCGCTGACCGTGCCGGGTGGGGAGCGCTGCAAGAGTGACCCGGACGTCGTTGGACGCATCCACGAAGCGATCAACGCGCACGGCATTGACCGGCACGCCTACGTGATCGCGGTGGGTGGCGGCGCGGTGCTGGATATGGTGGGCTACGCGGCGGCGACGGCGCACCGGGGTGTGCGGCTGGTGCGTGTGCCGACCACCGTGCTGTCGCAGAATGATTCGGCGGTGGGTGTCAAGAACAGCGTCAATGCCTTCGGCAAGAAGAACTGGCTGGGCACCTTTGCCCCGCCGCACGCGGTGCTGAACGACCGATCCTTCCTGACCACACTGGAGGACCGCGACTGGCTGGGCGGCCTGAGCGAGGCCCTGAAAGTGGCGCTGCTCAAGGACGCGGCCTTTTTCGAGTGGCTGGAGGCGAATGCCGTGGCCCTGGCCGCGCGGGACCAGGAGGCCATGGACCACGCCGTGTACCGCTGCGCAGAGCTGCATCTGGAGCACATCGCCCGCAGCGGCGATCCCTTCGAGCGCGGCTCGTCGCGCCCGCTGGATTTCGGGCACTGGGCGGCGCACAAGCTCGAGAGCCTCAGCAACTATGAGCTGCGCCACGGCGAGGCCGTCGCCGTGGGCATCGCGCTGGACTGCACCTACGCGGCGCTGAGCGGCCTGCTGCCTGAGGCCGATTGGCGACGCATCCTGGACGTGCTGCGGACGCTGAAACTGGCGGTGTCTGTGCCCGAACTGGGGTCCGGCACGCAGGACGCCACGAACCCGACGTCCGTGCTGAGCGGCCTGAACGAATTCCGCGAACACCTGGGCGGACGCCTGACCATTCCGCTGCTCACCGGCATCGGCCAGCCTGTCGAGGTGCACGAGATGGACCACGACATCCTGCGCCGCGCCATCGCCCTGCTGGAGGACGTGCAGGCCCAGGCCTCCAGCCTTCCGCTCTCCTCCCCCCACACCCAAGGAGTCCTGTGAACGCCCACGCCGAAACCTGCCTGCTGACCCAGGCGCAACTGCTGGACCTGTCGTTTATGGAGCACCGCGCCCACCTGCTGGCCATCGCCGCCTTTCTGGACCGGCTGGAACGTGCCCAGGGCGCGGCAGATGCGGCTGAAGATTTTCGCCTGGGGGCCCTGCGCGGCGCGCTGCACGAACTGGTCTCACCGGAGCCGGGCCGCGTGATGCGCGCTCAGATGCGCCTGAGCGATCAGGACCTGACGCTGCTGGATCTGCGCGACTCGCAGAGCGCCTACGGCGCGCCGCAGCGGGGCGAGGGTCCCCATTCCCTGGACAGCGAGGCCGAACAGTGAACTACATCGACATGCACGCCCACATGGTTTCGCGCACCACCGACGACTACCACGCCATGGCCCTGAGCGGCTGCCTGGCCGTGACCGAACCCGCCTTCTGGTCCGGGCGGGACCGGCTGGGGCCGGAGGCTTTCGCCGACTACTTCGATCACCTGACCACCTTCGAGCCGGCCCGTGCACGCGAGTACGGCATCGCGCACTACGCGTGGCTGTGCCTGAATCCCAAGGAGGGCGAGGACCGCGAGCTGACCCGGCAGGTGCTGAAGATCATCCCCGAATTCCTGCAGCGCCCCACCGTGCTGGGCATCGGCGAGATCGGCCTGAACCGCGTGACCCGCAACGAGATGGCGACCTTTCTCGATCACGTGGAACTGGCATTGGAGCATCACCAGCTCATCCACATCCACACGCCGCACCTGGAAGACAAGTACAAGGGCACCCGCGTGATGGTCGAGGCCCTGGCCGCCGACACCCGCATCGAGCCGGGCCGCGTGATGATCGACCACGCCGAGGAACACACCGCCGAACTGATCCTGAGCCACGGCTTCTGGACCGGCATCACCCTGTATCCCAAGACCAAGGCCTCGCCGGCGCGGGCCATCGACATGATCGAGCTGTACGGCTCCGAGCGCCTGATCGTGGCCTCGGCCTGTGACTGGGGCCCCAGCCAGCCGCTGGCGGTGCCGGAATTCATCTTCGAGGCCCGCCGCCGCGGCCACGACGAGGCCACCATCCGCAAGATCGTGCTGGACAATCCGCAGCGTTTCCTGGGCCAGTCGCCGAAGTTCGTGCCCCCCCAGCGCGAGACGGCCCTGGCCGGGCGATAGGGTGCTCGTTCACGGCGCCCACCTGACGTACTGCACCAACATTCACCCGGCCAGCGGCATGGACGGCGTGCGGCGCAGCCTGGACGAGTACACGGTGCCGCTGCGGGCGCAGTTCTCGCCAGATAAGCCCTTCGGCGTGGGCCTGCGCCTGTCCGGCGAGGAGAGCGCGGAACTGCTGCGCGGCACGGCCCTGGCCGACTTCCGCGCCTTTCTGGACGAACGCGGGCTGTACGTGTTTACCCTGAACGGCTTTCCTTACGGTCCCTTCCACGGACAGGCGGTCAAGGCGCAGGTCCACGCCCCGGACTGGCGCGACCCGGAGCGCGTGGCGTACACCCTGCGGCTGGTGGACATCCTGGCGGCCCTGCTGCCGGAGGGCCAGGAGGGCAGCATCAGCACCAGCCCGCTGAGCTACGCCGCGTGGGTAGACGCCGAGGACCCGCAGACCTGGGCCGTACTGACCGAAAACGTGATTCAGGTCATCGAGGCGCTGGTGCGGCTGCGCGAGGCCAGCGGCGTCTTCATCCATCTGGACATGGAACCCGAGCCGGACGGCCTGCTGCAACGCAGCGCGGACCTGGCGGCCTTTTACCAGGACCATCTGCTGAGACGCGGCGCGCGGCTGCTCGCGGAGCGGCTTGGAACGGACGAGGAACGCGCCCGCGCCCACCTGCGTGACCATTTCCAGGCGTGCTTCGACGTGTGCCACGTGGCCGTGATGTACGAGGACCCGGCGGGGGCGCTGGCGCTGTACCGCGACGCGGGCATGCAGATCGGGAAAATTCAGCTCAGCTCCGCGCTGCGGCTGCCGCTGCCGGACGACGCTCAGGAGCGCGAAGCGCTGGCGGCGGCCCTGGCCCCCTTCGCGGAGGGCACCTACCTGCATCAGGTGGTGGCGCGCACGCGGGACGGTAGTTTGAAGCAGTACCCGGACCTGCCACCCGCGCTGGCCGACATTCACCACCCCGACGTGACCGAGTGGCGCGTGCATTTTCACGTGCCGGTGTTTCTGGAACAGGCCGGGGCTTTCGGCTCCACGCAGGCGGCGCTACTGGGCACGCTTGACCTGCTGCGTCCGGAACTGGCCGGGCGGCACCTGGAGGTCGAGACCTACACCTGGGACGTGCTGCCCCCCGAACTCAAGCGGCCGCTGGGCGAGTCCATCGCGCGTGAGCTGGAGTGGGTGCGCGATGTCCTCTAGCGCCGCGCGGCAGCCGGGCCGCCTGCGCGGGCACCTGTCGCTGGCCCGCATCTCGAACTCGCCCACGGTGGTGACCAACGCGCTGGCCGGGGCGGCCCTGGTCGGCGGCAGCGGGGGTCAGGCGCTGCCTGCGGCACTGGGCATGACGCTGTTCTACACGGCGGGCATGTACCTCAACGACCTGCTCGACCTGGAGATCGACCGCCGCGAGCGGCCTGAGCGCCCGCTGCCGTCGGGCCTGATTGCGCCGGCCGAGGCGTGGGCGGTCACGGGCCTGCTGTTCGCGGCGGGCTTCGCGCTGCTGCTGCTGGCCGGGGGCCGCGCCCCGCTGGGCGGCGTGGTGCTGGCCGCCCTGATCGTGCTGTACGACGTCTGGCACAAGACCAATCCGCTAAGCCCGGTGGTGATGGGCGCCACCCGCGCCCTGGTGTACCTGACGGCGGCGCTGGCCGTGACTGCCACACCTGGTGTGGGGGTGATCGTCTGGGCGCTGTTGCTGGCTGCGTACACCGCGGGGCTGACCTACGTCGCCAAGACCGAGGGCCGCCCGCAGAAGCCGCAGGGCTGGGCCGCGCGTTACTGGCCGGTGGCGCTGGTCGTCGCCCCGGTCGCCTACGCCCTGCTGGGCGGCTTCGCGTGGCCGGTGTGGCTCGCGGCGCTGGTGCTGGCCGCGTGGACGGTCCACAGCCTGGGCTTCGTGTATGGTCCCCACCGCAACATCGGCGCGTCGGTGGGCAAGATGATCGCGGGCATGTGCCTGCTCGACGCCACTGTGCTGGCCGCCGCCGGGGCGTGGGCATGGCTGCCCGTCGCCTACGCCGCTTTTCTGCTGACCCTGTGGTGGCAGCAACACATCAAAGGAACCTGACATGACCCCAACAAATTCCCCCCGTCTGGCCGTGATCGACATCGTCGGCCTGACGCCTGATCTGCTGGACCACCTGCCCCGCCTGCGGGCCTTCGCGGGACGCGGGCAGGTCACTTCGGTGGCCCCCATGCTGCCCGCCGTGACCTGCTCGGTGCAGGCCACCTACCTGACCGGCGAGTGGCCGTCCACCCACGGCATCGTCGGCAACGGCTGGTTTTTCAAGGACGAGCGCGAGATCAAGTTCTGGCGACAGTCCAACCACCTGATCCAGAGCCCCAAGCTGTGGGACGCCCTGCGCGCCCATGATCCCAGTGCCACCGTCGCCAACATCGGCTGGTGGTACAACATGTACTCCGGCGCGGACTACACCGTCACGCCGCGGCCCATGTACCCGGCCGACGGCCGCAAGCTGCCCGACTGCTACACCCAGCCGCAGGACCTGCGCGACGAGCTGCAGACCAAACTGGGCACCTTCCCGCTGTTCAGCTACTGGGGTCCCAACGCCAACATCACCTCCAGCGCGTGGCTGGCCGAGGCCGCCAAGCACATCGACGAGCGCTACGAGCCGACACTGAATCTGGTGTACCTGCCACACCTCGACTACGGTCTGCAGCAGCACGGTCCGGACCCCGCCGCCCTGAGCACGCAGCTCGCGGAGATTGACCGGGTGGCCGGCGATCTGATCGACCATTACGAGCGCCGGGGCGTGCAGGTCATGGTCGTGTCCGAGTACGGCATCGAGCGGGCGTGGCGGCCCGTGCACATCAACCGCGCGCTGCGCGAGGCCGGACTGATCAGCGTGCGCCGTGAAGTCGGGCGCGAACTGCTCGACGCGGGCGCGAGCGCCGCATTTGCGGTGGCCGATCATCAGGTGGCACACGTGTACGTTAACGATGCCAGCCGCCTGGACGAGGTGCGCGCGCTGCTTCACGCGTTGCCCGGCGTGGCCGAGGTGCTGGAGGGTGAGGGCCGAGCCCGCCATCATCTGGACCATGACCGCGCCGGGGACTTCGTGGTGGTGGCCGAGCCGGGCGCGTGGTTCACGTATTACTACTGGCTGAACGACGCCGCGGCGCCGGATTACGCCCGCACTGTCGACATCCACCGCAAGCCCGGCTACGACCCCGTGGAACTGTTCATGGACCCGCACAGCCCGGCGAAACTCAACGCGGGCGTGGCGCTGCTCAAGAAAAAGCTGGGCTTCCGCTACCTGCTGAACATCATCGGCTTCGACGCCGCGCTGGTGCGGGGCACCCACGGGCGGATAGGTGAGGACCCCACCGCCGGCCCGCTGCTGATCACCTCGCGCGGCGACCTGCTGCCAGACCGGCCCCTGGAGGCCACCGATGTGTACCCGGCGATCCTGGCGCATCTGGGCGTCCGGGAGATGCTGCCCGCCTGAACCGGCCACGGGATTACGTTGCCTTCGGGAGGCAGGCGGCGGTGCTGTCACCCCTGAAGGCGCCAGCCTTGAACATCGGCCATCCTTCAGCAAGGTGCAGCCGGCGGCCCCGCCGCTGAAGCCGAGAAGGATGGGGGCCGAAGAAGGCCCGTCCTTCTGAAAGACCGCAGAACACCACCTCACTCAAGTGCGTTCTGCCATCCGATCTGGAATGGCCACACCTCGCCGATGCAACGGCGGGGTGGGCTGTGTTTGAGGGCTCTTCTCGCTCCCAGGACCGCCGTCATGCACTGTGGATTCAGGGACCACAGGTGGTCGGCCGACACCCCATTACTCCTGTACTGGCCGATCGCGAGCAACCCTGGAATAGCGGGCGTCGCGGCGATCATGGCCTGATCATGGTGCATCCCTTACGGTGAACGGCGGGGTGTTGCCCGGCAGCCAGACTCGGTGCGGATAGCGTCGGTCTCTGGGGCGGCGTCTCCACTCCAGCTCAACCGTAGCCGGCTTCCATCTGCCAATTCATCGCGCTGGAGACTGGCTGTTCATGGTGTGCCGACGCCGCGTCTGGCAGGCTGGAACCATCAGACGCTTTTGTCCCAGAGGAGAGCCGTTCATGTCCATGCATGACTCCACCTTCGAATATCTGCCTCTTCCTGCCCTGAGCTGGGCCGCCCCCTCGCCCGCCCAGCCGCTGCCCCCGCCCAGCCCCAACCGGGCGTTCCTGCACGCCTACGCGCTGGCCAACCTGCCTGAATTCTATGCCTGGGCCGACGGCAGCCACACGCTGCGCCTGGCCGGGTGTGGCCGCGATCAGCCCCTGTGCCGGGTCTACCTGTGTACCCTGCCGGATCACAGCCGACTGGGCCTCATCGAGAACGTGCAAGACGACTATCAGGATCCCCTGACCGGACTGGACACCCTCCGGTCACTGCGGCTGGACCTGGCAGCCCACCCTGGAAACGTGGGGCTGGCACTGCTGGATGTGGACGATTTCAAGGCTGTCAACGACGCGCACGGCCACGCGGCGGGCGACGCGGTGCTGGTGACCCTGGCCGAGCTTCTGCGCGCCAACGCCCGCCTCTGGAACGCGCGGGCCTACCGGCTGGGCGGCGACGAATTCGTGCTCCTGAGTGCCGAAACGCTGGAGCCCACGCGGTTGAGGGGCCTCCAGACCCTATTCCGGCATTCGGCAGCGCAATCCGGTCTGGAAGTCCGGGGCTTCTCCTACGGCCTGTCCGGCGCTCCCCGCAACGATCAGAGCCTATGCGACCTGTTGGAGCAGGCCGACGCCCAGTTGATGCGGCAGAAGCTGGAGCGTCGTGGAACGAGAACGGCCCCCCTTCTGCCGCACCTTGAGGGACACGCCCCACATCCCGAAGTCCTGACTTTGCAGATGAGCTGGCCTGCTCCCCCGCCGTCCGGGATTCTGAACACCGAGAACGGATAAGGCCACTGCCGTGCGTTCCGGCAGCGTTTCGGTTGGCTGCTGCTTCTGGGCGAGTTGTAGCGAGCCGCTTAATCGCTCTCCGTATCGCCTGCAGGTCTCTTTGCTGATTGTCACCGCAGGCGGTCCTCTGGCGCTGCATCACTGGTTTGTGAAGTCGACATTCGCCCAAATTCAGCTCAACAACGTTAGAAAGGGCGATATTGAAGTGTGAAGGAGGCGGGAATGCCAGAGGCCCTGAAGAACGTGGAGAATGTCACCCTGATCCTGAAAGTGGGGAACGTCGACGCGAAGATCAGCACCGTCCATACCCGTGATCCTGGGCGCCAGTGCCAGTCGCGCCGCCCTACCAGCAGCGATTTGCGGGGAGGAATCAGCACAGGCAAGGCACGCTGTACCCCGGCACAGCATGGCGGTTGCCTGCATCTAGCCAATGGAGCCTGGGCATGAACCGGCCCTTTTACACGGTGGGGCACTCCACGCGGACTCTCGAGGAGTTCGTGGAACTGCTGCGTGCGGGCGAAGTGGAACGGATCGTGGACGTCCGCCTGATCCGCAGGTCACGCACCAACCCACAGTACGACGAGGCGACGCTTGGCACCGATCTGGGAGCGTTCGGGATTGCCTACGAACCTATCCCCAAGCTCGGCGGACGACGGCCAAAATCCACAACTGTGCCCCCGGACATCAACGGGATGTGGGAGAACCAGAGTTTTCACAACTACGCGGATTACGCGCTCTCCGACGAATTTCGCGCTGGCCTCGAGCAGTTGATTATGCTGGGGCGCGAGCGCAACACCGCCGTGATGTGCTCGGAAGCGGTGTGGTGGCGATGCCACCGACGCATGATCAGTGACCATCTGCTGGCCCGCGACGAGGCTGTCTTTCACCTGATGGGAAGAGACCAGGTTGAGCCTGCCCAGCTCAACAAGGGCGCTGTGGTCGAGACGGCCAGAACCGTGATCTATCCTGCTCCGTCAGGGGAACCGTAGGTCAGATCCAGCCCGAGCCTGCCAGTGCGTGACGCGGCCCCGGCTCAACCTGGACAGAGGTATTTTCTAGATTCACCAGGGGACTTGGACACTACCGCGCATTGCGTCGAGGAGAAAAGTGTCCGGTCGCTGGCAGGCCAGACAATCACTTTCATCGGGACTGCGCCTGATCAGGCCGGAGGGCGAGGAGCCTGCACGCCTCCGCATCGTTTTGAGCGCCTCATTCCAGCGCGCGGAGAGAACGCAAAAGATAAAAAGGCGAAGGGGCGCACACTGCAGGCCTCTTCGCTTGCCGTTCTGGACGGCCTCCTCTTTGTGGTGCACCCTAATGGACTCGAACCATTGACCGACCGCTTAGAAGGCGGTTGCTCTATCCAACTGAGCTAAGGGTGCGTGTCTGTGAAAGGGCAAAAGCTCCCACGGGGGGAGCCTTGACAGGGTGTGGAGCGAGATCACGGATTCGAACCGAGGCCAGAAGCTTGGAAGGCTGCTGTGCTACCACTACACCAATCTCGCCCGTTGCGCGTGCCCCCGCTGGGAAACGGGGAAATCTGGTCGAGGCGACTGGATTCGAACCAGCGACCCCTTGGTCCCAAACCAAGTGCGCTACCAGCCTGCGCTACGCCTCGACATTCACGCGCAGGCGGCACTATAGCAAAATTACTGGCAAATGTCGCGTCCGCAAGGCGCGGCTCAGCCGTTGGGCGTATGCTGCCCCCAGCATGAGCGTGGCCCCGCGTCTGAAAACCTATCTGGATCTGGTGAAATTCGAGCACACCGTATTTGCTCTGCCCTTTGCGTACGCAGGGATGTTGCTGGCGAGCATGACGCAAAACGGTACCGGCTGGCCCGGCCTGGGCGTGGTGGTCTGGGTCACGGTGGCAATGGCGGCGGCCCGCACGGCGGCGATGGGGGCCAACCGCGTGATCGACCGCGCCATCGACGCCCGCAATCCGCGGACGGCGGGCCGCGAGGTGCCCGCAGGC
Organism: Deinococcus radiopugnans ATCC 19172; assembly: GCF_006335125.1. NCBI lineage: Bacteria > Thermotogati > Deinococcota > Deinococci > Deinococcales > Deinococcaceae > Deinococcus > Deinococcus radiopugnans. The sequence continues at coordinate 151,515 of NZ_VDMO01000008.1, read as the reverse complement.
AAGGTCAGTCCGGCCCAGGCCTGGGGGCTGGTGGTGGTCAGCCTCGTCGTCATGGCTTTCGCGGCGGCGCAGCTGAACCCGCTGTGCCTGGCGCTGCTGCCGCTGGCGGTGGTGTTTCTGATCGGTTACCCGTACACCAAACGGTTCACCTGGCTGTGCCACGTCTGGCTGGGCATCACGGACGGCGCGGCGGCGGCGGGAGGCTACGTCGCCGTGACCGGTCACTTTGCGCCCACCGCCTGGGTGTTGTGGGCCGTGGTGATCTTCTGGATGATCGGCCTGGACGTGATCTACGCCACGCTGGACCGGGATTTCGACGTCAAGCACGGCATCAAAAGCATTCCCGCACGCTTCGGCATTCCGCGCGCCCTGAAGATGGCCGCCGCCAGCCACGCGCTGACCTTCGCGCTGCTGCTGCTGGTGGGCGTGGTGGCCGGGGCCAGTGGCTGGTACTACCTGGCCGCCGTGGCGATGGGCGCGATCCTGCTCTACGAACACCGCATCGTCAATCCAGACGATTTGGGACGGGTCAACGTGGCCTTTTTTGACGCCAACATGTGGCTGGCGCTGACCATGCTGGCCGGCGTGATCGTGGACGTGACGTGGCGTACCCTGACCTGAACCTCGTTCCTTTAGAGGCCGCGGAGGCGTTTGCGGACGGCGACGAGCGACTGGCCCTGACCCGGCTGGCCCGCGCCCGTGACCTTCACCCGCCGGACAGCCGGGCCTGGGCGGTGCTGGAGCGGCTGCACGGTCTGGTCCTGATCCACGTGCTGCGTGAGGTGGAAGGCACCTTCGCGCTGGAACGGGCCGACACCCTGCTGGACCGGCTGGACCGGGAGGCGCCGCGCCCCACCCTGGGCTGGCTGGAAGAACGGCTGGAGCTGAAGCGGCGGCCCGTCCGCTAGAATTCGCGCATGATCTCCGCCGCGTCCCCCCGGTCCCCGCGCTGGGACCACCATCTGAACCGGGAACCGCGTTGACGCTGGAAAGCTCTGACCGGGATTTCGCGGCGCGTTTCGCCCCACACGCCGCGCACGGCCTGCTCTACCCGCAGCCCGAGGGCAGCCCACTGCTGGAATTCGTGGCCGGGGGGCGGGTGCTGTACCTGTTCGACCGCAGCGGCCCCTACGCGGCGCAGCCTGGACACGCGCGGGTGGTGGTGCACGGCGTTCTGCAAGCGGGCTCGGTGCAGCTGGTCTCGCCCGAGCGCGGCGAGACCCTGAGCGTGCAGGGCGTCTCGGCGCTGGAAGGCTGCGGGCAGGTCACGCATGTGGTGGGCCAGGTGTGGGTGGTTCAGGCCCGGCTGCCGCTGGTGCTGGCCTGTTTTGAAGGCCTGCCCCCAGTGGCTGTCGGTCAGCACGTGGTGTTCAGAACGCTGCCCCCACTGCACGGCTTCATCGTGCCGTAAAGCCTCCTGAACGGCAGCCTGTCTAGACCAGCAGGATACAAAACCCTGAATGTCCTGAAGCTGACGCACATACAGCTTTCATTTTCCGTGCAGAAGGTTCAGAATAGAGCGGTTCCCATGCCTGATTTGCTGTTGCCCCTATCTGCCGAGCCGCTCATGGCCACACCGGTCTGCGTCGTGCTGGTGGACCTGACGGGCAGCACCGTGCTGGCGCAGTCGCTGCCGCTGCCCCATTACATGGCGCTGATGACCGAATTCGTGCAGGTGATGATCCTGAGCTTCGAGGCACGCGGCGGCACCGTCTTGCAGCATCAGGGCGACGCGGTGCTGGGCTACTGGCCCGCGCAGCAGGCAGACGACGCCTGCCGGGTGGCGCTGGAGGCGCATGACCGTGCCGCGCGGCTGGGTCTGGCCGGCCTGTTAGGAGCGGAGTTGCGCTTGAGGGCCGGCGTGGCGCTGGGGGAAGTGATTGTCGGCTTGGTGGGCGGACAGCCCAGTGCCTACGGACTGCCGGTCAATTACGCCCGGCGCCTGTGCGACGCGGCCCACTCCGGCGAGACCCTGACCTGCGCCGCAACAGCCGCGCAGCTTGGTCCGGAGCTGGTGGCGCAGCCGCGCGAACCGCTGACACTGCGGGGGTTTGGCCCGGCCTGTCAGGTCAATCGGCTGACCTGGCCTGACCCGTCCTACCTTCAGACCCGGATGAAAGTCGATTAAGCACCCCTCGCGTCTTCTCATGAGAACGCTCCCTAGACTGACCCTATGGAACGTAAGCCATTGGTCCTCGTCATTGAGGATGAGAAAGACATTGCCCGCTTTATTGAGCTGGAGCTGGCCGCCGAGGGCTACGCCACCGAGGTGGCCTTCGACGGCGTGACCGGCCTGTCCAAATTCCGCGAAGTCAATCCTGATCTGGTCATTCTTGACCTGATGCTGCCCGTGCTGGACGGTCTGGAAGTAGCGCGCCGCATCCGCAAGACCAGCAACACCCCGATCATCATTTTAACCGCCAAGGACGGCATTCAGGACAAGGTCGAGGGGCTGGATTCGGGAGCAGACGACTACCTGATCAAGCCCTTTTCCATCGAGGAACTGCTGGCCCGCGTGCGCGCCCACCTGCGCCGCGTCAACCCAGCAGTGACCGGTGAGGTCCGCGTGGCCGATCTGGTCATGAACCTTGACGGCCGCGAGATCTTCCGGGGGGGACGGCGGGTGGAACTGTCGGCCAAGGAATTCGAATTGCTGGAACTGCTGGCCCGCAATCCCGGGAAGGTCTTCTCGCGCTTCGAGATCGAGGAAAAGGTCTGGCCCGAATACACCGGGGGCAGCAACGTGGTGGACGTGTACATCGGCTACCTGCGCCGCAAGCTGGAAGAGGGCGGCGAGCGTCGGCTGATCCACACCGTGCGCGGCGTCGGCTACGTGCTGCGCGAGGAGTAGCAGCGTCCCTCCCACCCCTCGTCTGAGGCCCATCACCCTGACCCTCACCCTGGACCGCTACACTGCCGGGCGTGAGGGTCCGTTTGTTGCCACGCCAGCTTGCCGGGGCCACCAGAAAGACCGGGGCATCGGGGGCACCCAGGCCACGGCCCGCCGGGCGCCGTATGACCCTGCGCTGGCGGCTGACCCTGTTCTACACGGCGCTGCTGGCTGTCCTGCTGACCACGGTGGCCGTGACCACGCTGGTGATCATGCGCAACAACCTGATCACGAGTGTCAACCGCGACCTGAGCAACACCTATGGACGATTCGTGCAGTTGCTGCCTTCATTGAGCCTGACGCCCTCCAACGACATCAACCGGGATTCGGCTGGTGACCAGAGAAGTGTGCGCTATCAGTTCCCCAACTACGCCCTTCAGCTTGAGCAATTGCCGTTCTACAGCCAGGCCAGCCTGTTTCAGTCGCTGGAGAACAACGCCGAGGGTCCGAACCGCCAGGACTTTTTCGCCACCCTGAATTCCGTGCGGCTCACGTACCGGGAATCTGCAGGCATTGACCGGGACTCTCCTATTCAGCTGTCCGACAAGCAATTGGCCGAATTGATCCGTTCGCCGGGTGGCCAGCTGCTGATCGATCAGGACGTAAACGAGGCCTACCAGGACCGGCCCACCCCCATGCGTGTGCTGGTGCGGCTGGCCCCCCTGACGCTTCAACCGTCGCCGCTGGGGTTGCCGGGCAGCAACGACACGCTGACCATCGTGTACGTGGGCCGCAGCCTGGACGATATCCAGCGCACGCTGGCCGACCTGCGCAACGTGATTCTGCTGCTGTTCCTGGCCGGGCTGGTCACGGCGGGGGTGGGGGCTTACCTGCTGGCCGGACGGGCGCTGCAGCCGCTGGGGCTGGTGCAGCGCGCCGCCGAGGGAATTGGCGGCCAGAACCTGACCGAGCGTGTGCCGGAACCTGAGACCGGGGACGAGGTCCAGGCGTTGGCGGGGGCGCTGAACAACATGCTGGCCCGCCTGGAAGACAGTTTCGAGGCCCAGCGGCGCTTTACCAGCGACGCCAGCCACGAATTGCGGACCCCCGTCACCGCCATCAGCGGCCACGCCAGCTACCTGCTGCGCCGCACCAGTCCGGACGAGCAGCAAAAAGAGAGCCTCAAGATCATTCGCAGCGAGTCCGAACGCCTGACCAACCTGATCGCCAGCCTGCTGCAACTGGCCCGCTCGGACAGCGGCGCGCTGGTGATGGCCCGCGACCCGATCCTGTCCGGCCTGTTCCTGACCGAGATTGCCCGCGAGCTGATGCCGCTGGCCCAGGCTCAGCGCACGGCCCTGACGGTGGCGGGGCAGGAGGTGACGTTCGAGGGGGACGCGGACCGCCTCAAGCAGGTTCTGATCAATCTGGTCAGCAACGCCCTCAAGGCCGGCGCGCGGACCATCACCCTGAGCAGCCAGCCGGAGCAAGACGGCACTGAGGTTCGCCTGAGCGTGAGCGACGACGGGCCCGGCATTCCCGCCGATCAGCTCGACCGCCTGTTCGACCGCTTCTACCGCCTGGAAGACAGCCGCAGCCGCGACGTGGGCGGCGCGGGCCTGGGCCTGAGCATCGCGCGCGGCATCGTCGAGGCACACGAGGGCCGCATCTGGCTGGAAAGCGAGGTGGGCAAGGGAACAGTGGCGCATGTTCAACTGCCGGTGGGCGACGTGCCGGTGCTGGACGACGACGACGTGCCGTAACGGGGGCACATAAGGGGGCTGGGGAGGCAGATTGCTCTGCTTCCCCAGCCCGGTTTTGAGAATTCCTACTTCTGCAAGTCCCGCAGCCTGCGGTACAGTTCCTTTTCCTCGTCGCTGGGCGCGGCGGGCACAGTCACGTTCAGGCGCACGTACAGATCTCCCCTGCTGCCGTCCTTCTTGGGCCAGCCCTGTCCACGCAGGCGCATGCGGCGGCCCCCGCTGCTGCCGGGGGGAATGCTGAGGTTGCCGCGCCCGCTCAGGGTCTGCACGCTGATGTCGCCGCCCAGCGCCGCCACCGGAGCGGGCACGTCAGCGGTGGTGGTCAGGTGATCGCCGTCCAGATCGAAGCGGGCGTCTTCCAGCACGCGGATGGTCAGCAGCACGTCGCCGCCCCCCGGCCCCTGCCCGGCCAGCCGCAGCCGTGCGCCGTCGCGGGTGCCCGCCGGGACACGCAGGCTCAGGCGCTTGCCGTCCACGTTGATGACCTCGTCGCTGCCCGCAAAGGCTTCGGCCAGCGTGACCTGCAACTCGCCCTCCACGTTCTGCACGAAGCGCCTCCCCTGCCCCGCGCCGCCCAGACCGCCCAGCAGGTCTTCGAGGTTCACCTGCTGTCCGCCGGGAAAGCCGCCGCCCATGCCGCCCATTCCTCCGGCTCCAGCCCGGCCCCGCGCCGCCTGACCGAACAGACCCTGGAAGAAGTCGCTGAACTGCCCCGGATCGAAGCCACCCATATCGCCGCCCTGAAAGCCGCCGCTATCGCCATAGCCCGGCGGCACCTGCCCGGTGTGCCCGAACTGGTCATAGACCTTGCGCTTTTCCGGGTCATTGAGGACGGCGTACGCCTCGCCGATCTCCTTGAAACGCTCTGCGGCCTTCTCGTCGCCGGCGTTCTTGTCGGGATGGTACGTCTTGGCCGCCTTGCGGTAGGCCGCCTTGATGTCCGCATCGGACGCCCCACGGGAGACGCCCAGCACGTCGTAATAGTCTTTGTATGCCATGACGCCTCCGGCGTTGTCTAAGGGTCAAGGGTATAAGAAAAGAGGCAGGTAACGAGTCAGGGTTTTGGTTCTTCAGCCCTTAGACCCTTCGACTCTCAGACCCTTAGACACTGACCAGTTCCAGGTACAGCCCCTCCACCTTCGCCCGCGCCCACGGCGTGCGGCGCAGGAATTTCAGGCTGCTCTGGATGCTGGGGTTGGAAGAAAAGCAATTGATCGGCACGCGGCGGGCCAGTCCGTCCCAGCCGTAGGCGTCGTGCAGGCGCTCCAGCATGAGTTGCAACGTGACGCCGTGGAGGGGATCAGAGGACGTTGAGGGTTGATGGTTCATGGGTGATGGAACCTCCTGCTGTGGCTCTGGCATCTGCTCGTCTTGTTCCATCAACCGTCCTCTATCAACCATCACCCCTTGCGGCTCACAACCACGCGCGCCGGGCGCACCAGTCGGTCACCCATGCGGAAGCCTGCCTGAAACACCTGCACGATCTTGTCGTCCTCATCGCCGGGAACCACCTGAAGCGCCTCGTGCCACTGGGGATCGAAGTGCTCGCCCTCCTGCCCGGTCACTTCCAGGCCCAGCTTGGAGAAGATGGTCAGCACCTTGTTCTGCACGGCCTTCACGCCGGGAATCAGCTTGGCGGGGTCTTCCGATCCCATGGTCAGCGCGCGTTCCAGATCGTCGTAGACGGGCATCAACTGCTCGGCAGCCTTCGAGACACCCTTGTCCTCGGCGGTGTCCAGATCCTGCCCGGTGCGGGTGCGGTAGCCGTCGAAGTCGGCGGCCAGACGGCCCAGCTTGAATTTCAGATCCGCGTTTTCCTTTTCCAGCTCGTCCACGCGCTCGAGCTTGCCCATCATTTCCTGCACCTGGGCCATCATGCCCTCGTCCATGCCGGGAAAGCCCGCGAAGTCGGCGTCCTCCCCGTCCTCGTCCAGCAGTTCGGCGTCCACGATCTCGCCGTCCGCGTCGAGGGTGGGCTTATCGCCCTGAGCGGGGGTGAATTTCAGATTCTCGGTGGTGTCGGTCTCGGCGTCCGGGTTGGGCTTGCCGTTTTTCATATCGTTGTCGGTCACGGAATTACCTCGCCTTCTGAACATCGCACCAGCATAGTGACTTACATAGGGACTTTGCTGGCGGTGGAGTGCTGTCAAGGTTCAAAGAAAGAGGGAGAGGAGGCCGGGTGGGCCGTCCTCTCCCTGATCGAGACTGTGCGGGGTGGACGTTAGGGCGCGGGCTTGAAATCCGCGTCGATCACGTCGTCGTCCTCGGCCTTCTCCTTGCCGATGTTCACGCCACCGTCCTGACCCTCGGGCTGGCCCCCGGCCTGCGCCGCGTTCTGGTTGGCGGTCATGAACTCGCGCAGTTCCTCTTCCAGCCGCTTCTGGGCGTCGGCAATCTGGGTGTCGTCGTCGCTGCGGACGGCTTCCTCGGCGCTGTCGGCGGCGGCCTTCAGCTTGTCCTTGGCGTCCTGCGGGGCCGAGGCGTTCTCCTCAATCTGGCCCAGCGCCTGAACGCGCAGGCTGTCGAGGTTGTTGCGCTTCTCCACCTTCTCGCGGCGCTGCTTGTCGGCCACGGCGTTCTCCTCGGCTTCCTTGACCATCTTCTCCACGTCGCTCTTGTCGAGGGTGGTGGTGTTCTCGATGCGGATGCTGGCTTCCTTGCCGCTGTTCTTTTCCTTGGCGGTCACATGCAGGATGCCGTTAGCGTCGATGTCGAACGTCACCTCGATCTGCGGGCGTCCGGCGGGCATGGGGGGAATGCCTTCCAGCTTGAAGCGGCCCAGGCTCTTGTTGTCGTTCGCCATCGGGCGCTCGCCCTGCAACACGTTGATCTCCACGCCCGGCTGGTTGTTCTCGGCGGTGGTGTAGATCTCGGTCTTCTTGGCCGGAACGGTGGTGTTGCGGGTGATCATCGGCGCGATCATGCCGCCCTTGACCTCTACGCCCAGCGTCAGCGGGGTCACGTCCACCAGCACGATGTCGCCCAGGCTAGAGTCGCCCTGGATGATGCCGGCCTGCACCGCCGCGCCGAGGGCCACAGCCTCATCGGGGTTCACGGACTCGTTGGGGGTCTTGCCGATCAGCTCCTGCACGATGCGCTTGACGGCGGGGGTGCGGGTGCTGCCGCCCACCAGAATCACCTCGTCGATCTTGCTGGCGTCCAGCTTGGCGTCCTTGAGGGCCTGCTCGACGGGCTGGCGCACGCGGCGCAGCAGGTCGGCGGTCAGTTCCTCGAACTTGGCGCGCGTCAGCGTGCGCTCCAGGTGCATCGGGGTGCGCGTTTCGGGATCAAAGGTGATGAATGGCAGGCTGATGGAGGTTTCGGACGCATTGGACAGCTCGATCTTGGCCTTCTCGGCGGCCTCGATCAGACGCTGCAGCGCCTGCTTGTCCTTGCGCAGGTCAAAGTTGTGTTCCTTGTTGAACTCGTCGGCCAGCCAGTCCACGATGCGGTGGTCGAAGTCTGCGCCGCCCAGGTGGGTGTCCCCAGCGGTGGATTTGACCTCGAACACGCCGTCGCCCAGCTCCAGGATGGTCACGTCGAAAGTGCCGCCCCCCAGGTCGAAGACCAGCACGGTCTCGTTGCCCTTGCGCTCCAGGCCGTAGGCCAGCGCGGCGGCGGTGGGTTCGTTGATCACGCGCAGCACGTTCAGGCCCGCGATTTCCCCGGCCTGCTTGGTGGCCTCGCGCTGCGAGTTGTCGAAGTACGCGGGCACGGTGATCACGGCGTCGGTGATCTTCTGGCCCAGCTTGGCGCTGGCGTCGGCCACCAGCTTACGCAGCACCTCGGCGCTGACCTGCTCAGGGGCGTAGTCCTTGCCGTTCACCTCAATGCGAACGGAGCCGCCCTCGCCTTCCTTGACGTTGAAGGGGCTGCGGTCGGCCTCTTCCTTGACCTCGTCCCAGCGGCGGCCAATGAAGCGCTTGACCTCGAACAGGGTGGCGGCGGGGTTCAGCGCGGCCTGACGGCGGGCAATCTGCCCCACCAGACGCTCGTCGCCCTTGTACGCCACGACGGACGGCGTGGTGCGCGCGCCCTCAGAGTTCACGATCACTTCGGGCCGTCCGCCCTCCATGACAGAAATAACGGAATTGGTGGTGCCCAGGTCGATCCCAACAGCTTTAGCCATGTGTTTTGACTCCTTAGGTAAGTAGGATTCTGCCGCCACACGGGCAACAGTTCTGAAACTTGGAACAGCATAACGCTACACTTCATTAGAGTCAATAGACTTGAGTGCCATACGCTCAAGTTTAAGGAAGACTGAAGGGATCTCGCGGGCAAACTACGTCCCAGTCAAGGTTTATGGGGCGCGACGACACAGGGCATCGGCCCGCTTGAGCAGCGTGGGCAGACGATAAGGCCCGGCCATCTGCACCACGTGCCCCGCTGCCTCGGCCACGTCCAGGCCCACCGCCGTGATGAACAACGGGGTCAGGCTGTCTCCGCGCGTCACGGCCACTGCGTGCCCTGATCCCTGAAAGGCCGTCTTTGCCACGCCGATGACGGGCACGGCCACAGGTAAAACGCGGGGCAAGGCCTCGAACAGGTAAAGCCCCAGGCCAGCGCGTCCGCACGCGTCCAGGGTGACGTAGCCGTCAATCATCACAGCGTCCAGGGGATGGAGTTGAGCCGCCTGCTCCAGCAGGGCCAGCAGGCACGGCAACTCCCGCCGATAGAACGCTCCGGGCTGGTACGGCTCTACCTCCGCAACCGAGACGACGAGTTCATGCGTTGGCGTGGCGTCCGTCCACTCGCGGAACATCACTCCTGCCGCCCGCGCCGTGCCGTCCGGGCGGTAGTCCACATCCGTACAGATCAGCACCCGTCCCTCCTTTCTCCATCAACCGTCACCCATCAACAAAAAAGCCGCCCCCACCCGCAGGCGGAGGCAGCTTCAGAGTCATCCCTTACGCGCGGCTGAGGTATTGGCCGGTGCGGGTGTCCACCTTCACGTCGGTGTCCTGCTCCACGAAGAGGGGCACCTGCACGGTCGCGCCGGTTTCCAGCTTGGCGGGCTTGGTGCCGCCCGAGGCGGTGTCGCCGCGCAGGCCGGGATCGGTTTCCACGATCTTCAGGATCACCTGGTTGGGCAGCGTGATGCTCAGGGCCTTGTCGCCGTACATCGCCACCTCGACTTCGGTGTTCTCCTTCATGAATTTGGAGGCGTCGCCCACCAGGGTGGGAGGCAGCGTGACCTGCTCGAAGGTCTCCATGTCCATGAACATGTAGTCGTTGCCGTCCTTGTACAGGTACTGCATGGTCTTGCCTTCCACGTAGATGTCCTGCAGCTTTTCGGTGCTGTTGAAGGTGCGGTCGACGATGCTGCCGGATTCCATGTTGCGGAACTTGGTGACCACCTTCGCGCCGCCGCGTCCCATCTTCAGGTGCGAGTAGTCCAGGCACTCCCACAGTCCGCCGTCCATTTCCACCTTGGTGCCGTTTCTCAGTTCGGTTACGCTGATCATCTTTCGCTCCTTAGAAGGTCTGCGGGGGATCGGTAAGACCCGCTGCAGACGCTGTGCCAACCGGGGCCGCCTCGGCCTTGCGCTGCGCTTCAAGGTGGGAGCCGCTCGGTGCCGCCCGCCAGTTTAGCAGAATCGCGCCAAACCATGCGAGTGACCCTTCCCCTGCCCTGTCCGGGTTTGCTATGCTGCCAGGGTTGCCCGTTCACCCCCGCCCCCGGCCTGCTGCCCTGCTGCAAACGGCCGATGTGCGGCGGGGAGCAGAAGACGGAACGCGCCAAGGAGAGTAGACGCACATGGAACTGAACGCAAAGCCCCGCAAGAGCCAGGAAAAACTGGCCGAAGGTATGATCCCCGCCGTTGCCTACAACAAGGAAAACAACGTGTCCTTTGCCCTGGACCGCAAGACCTTTGACCGGGCCTTCCGCCAGACCAGCACCACCGGCCTGTACGACATCACCGTCGAAGGCCAGGAAACCTTTCCCGCTCTGGTCAAGACCGTGCAGATGGACAAGCGCCGCCGTGTGCCGATTCATGTGGACTTCTACATGGTGACCTACGGCGAGGCCATTGAGGTCTCCGTGCCGGTCCACACCAAGGGCAAGAGCCAGGGCGAGATCATGGGCGGCCTGCTCGACACCGTGGTTCACAACCTCGCCATCATCGCCCCCGGCCCGCGCCGCATTCCCCAGGAACTGGTCGTGGACGTGAGCAAGCTGCAGATCGGTGATCACGTCACCGCCGGACAGATCACGCTGCCCGAGGGCGTCAAGCTGAATGTGGACGAGGATCAGGTCGTGGTGAGCGTCCTGCCGCCGCGCCTGAGCGCCGAGGAAGCCGAAGCCGAAACCCAGGCCGCCCAGGTGGCGGGTCTGGTGGCGTCTGGCGAGCTGACCGAGGAAGCCGCCGCCGCCGTGCTGGAAGGCGAGGCCACCCTGGAAGAGGCCAAAGCCGAGACTACGGACGAAGCGGGCGATACCGCCGAAGCCGGCGACACCGCCAGCAGCGAAGAACAGTCCTAAGCCGTCTCAACCGTTCAGGCCGGGGTTTCCAGCAGTGGAGGCTTCCGGCCTTCGCGGCGCTCGAGTCTGGCCGGCTTTTGAGAGCTGACTTTCTCTCTTGCTCCCATCCAGGGGTTAAGCTGAGGGGTTGAAGCGGCTGGCGGCCCAGCCCCAAACTGGAGGTTTAAACACTATGGCGGAAAAAGACATTGACAAGTTGCTCTCGATGACCGACAGCAAGTACCGCTTGAGCGTGGTGACGGCCAAGCGCGCCCTGCAGCTGCGCTCCGGCGCACCCAGCGTGCTGCCCGTCGAGCAGCGCGTGCGCACCCGCAATCTGGTGACGCAGGCCATGCGCGAACTCGCCACCGGTCAACTGACCGTGGGCACTGATCTGATGGACGAGACCCGCTTTCACCAGGACTACGTGCGCCAGCGTCAGGCCCAGCTCCAGGCCCAGTTGAACGCCGAGCGTGAACGCGAGCGCGAGTAAGGTAGTGCGGGACGGCGGCGGATGGGGATAGGCCCTATCCGCCGCTTTCTATTGCCTATGCAGGTTTCATAGTCAAGGGTGACTAGAATATGTCGTCCTACAGCGGATTTTCTGCCGCCGCCCGCATGGATTTGACAGCCCCTGAATAGGGCGCTATAGTTTTTATCAACACCGCCGATTGAGGCGGATTTTTTATTGCTTGAAAGGTGCATTTGCCGAGCCAGGACGAGTGGTGGAGATTATGCAAGAAGTTCAAGCCGCTGGCAAAGAAGATGACGTGCAGTAGGACGTTTTTCGCCCCGCCGCATAGATTTGACAATTCGCGAATACCGCGCTATTTTCTTTCTATCACCGCCGAAAGGCGGGCTTTTTATTTTATACGGGATTAAATAGAATCTGGACTATGTGTCTTCCCCCTCTCCCCCTGTGGGAGAGGGAGGGAGCCGCGAAGTGGCGGAAGGGTGAGGGGGCCACCGGGCAAGCCGATTCGCCAACAGGATGGAAGGGAGTGATCTTAATTTCGTATTACTCCGCCATCCAGCACGCTCAGAGCCGTCCTGGCCGTCTCCAATTCCGCCCAGGAGGCCCGTCCCGGCGCGGCCACCTTGCTCAGGCGCACGGCGTCGTCCCAGACCTGACGGTACAACACGTCTCCGCCCAGCCTCAGCAGCAATGGCCCGTACTTCAGGGCGGCGTCGAGCGGCACGCCCTCGTAGACTGGGTCTGCACCGCTGGCCCGCTCCAGCCGCAGCACCGTGTAGGGCCAGTACCCGGCGATCAGACGTTCGGCGCGGACGTGGTAGCCCGCCTCATGCGCCCACAGACGCAGCAGCAGGGCCGAGTCATTGGGTTGCAGCACCAGGGACGGGGGCAGACTTTCCCCTGCCCGTCGCAGAATGCCCCGGATGGTGTGCGCGCCCATGCCGCATACGCTGGCGCTGTCCACCTCGCCAGGCAGGATGGGCGCGAAGCCGTCGCCCTCCCTGACCTCGATCCGGGCTTCCAGGCTGGAACGTGCCACGCTGCGCCGCGCCTGCGCCAGCGGGCCAGGGTTCAGTTCCACGGCGATGCACCTCTGCACGCGTCCCCCACGGATCAGGCGCACCGGCAGCCGGGCATGGTCACTGCCGATGTCGGCGTGGGCTTCGGCCCGAATCAGCTCCAGAACGGCTTCCAGGCGGGCGTCAAGGGTGGGCATGGGCCTCCATCGTCTCCGGCTCCGTGGGGGCGACAGGCCCATGCAGACGGCTCAACACCGAGCTGTACACACCCACCGCCAGGATCACGGCGGCAATGGCCGCGCCGTACACCAGAATGTCCGAGCCTCCTGTCCACTCCAGCGCCACCGCGAAGAAATTGACCGCCAGCGCCGTGACCACCACGCCCAGCAGCTTCTGCTTCAGGTCATCGAAGGAGGCCACCTGCAACCACTCCGGGACGTTCTGGAGCCTCCCCACGAACAGCCCTTGCAGGCCCAGCGCGATGATCAGCAGGGCCACGCCCACCAGCAGCGTGTCGGCCTGCTCCACGGCGGCCACCAGCAGGTGCTTGGTGGTCTCCGGCTCGCCCAGGTGGCGAAAGGCGTCGCCGATGGTGTGGTACGCCTGCACGATCGCGGCGACGAACAGCGCCAGGCTGAAGGCCAGCGCGCTGAACACGCCCAGGGCCACGATCAGACGCGTGAAGCCGAAGGCGCGGGCCAGCGTGCGCGAGGCCGGATTCGCCGGTTTGCGCGCCATCAGCCCTGCGGCTCGCCCTCGGGCGGCAGCGGCGTCACCGCGTCGCCCTCGTGAATCACGCCCCCCACGATCACCCGCGCGGTCAGGCCGCCGTGGCCGCGCACCGCGTTGTACCCGCCCTCACCCAGATTCTCTTCCATGCGCGAACACGGGTGACATTCGCCCGTGCCCTCCAGCACCACCTCGCCGATCCGAAAGCGGGCGTCCTTGAGGGCCAGCAGCGCGACACCGCTGACCACGATGTTGCGGCGCAGCAGCTCCGGCGTGACCGCTTCCAGCCCGGCCAGCGCAGCGATCACTGGCAGGTGTTCGGCCTGAATCAGTGTGACCTGCCGCCGTCCGGGGCCGCCGGGAATGGCCGGGTTGGACGGTCTGGGCGCTGCTTCCAACTCGCCGGACAGCGCGGTCAGGCGGGCCGGGGCGGTCTTGCCATGATCCCCGAGCAGGCCGACGAGCGGGTGCGCCTCCACCTCGGACACGCGCACCGGGGTCACGCGGCGGGCCGGGCGCAGGCCCAGCCAGTCCACCCGTCCGGGGCGGGGAAAGGTGGCGCGCAACTCTTGAATGGTCTTCACGCCCGCCATGCTATCCGCTACACTGCGGGGCATGAGGCGTCTGACCCGACGTGCGTATCCCCCCTGCCGCCTGCGGTAGGAGGTCAGTCTTAGCCTGAAATCCAGATCCCCAGAGCGGCGCGGCCAGAACGGTCTGCGTCGCCTTCCTTGCATGGAGTCAACATGAATGAAATTCGCCGGAACGTGCCTGTCGACGAGCAGATCGAAATCCTGAAACGCGGCGTCGTCGATCTGGTCACGGAAGATGACCTGCGCCGCAAGCTGGAGCAGGGCCTGGAGACGGGCAAGCCCCTGCGCGTCAAGCTGGGCGCCGATCCCACCCGGCCTGACCTGCACCTGGGCCACGCGGTGATTCTTCGCAAGATGCGGCAGTTTCAGGATCTGGGCCACCAGGTCATCATGCTGATCGGCGACTTTACCGCCATGATCGGTGACCCCAGCGGCAAGTCCAAGACCCGCCCGCCGCTGACGCTGGAAGAAACCCGCGCCAACGCCCACAGCTACCTGGAACAGTGCCGCCTGATCCTGCGTGACGAGCCGGAGGTGCTGGAAATCCGCTACAACGGCGAGTGGCTCGAACCCATGGGCTACGCCGACGTGATTCGCCTGGCCAGCAAGTACACCGTGGCCCGCATTCTGGAGCGCGACGACTTCACCAAGCGCCTGAACGCCGGCACCCCCATCAGCCTGCACGAACTGCTGTACCCGGTCACGCAGGGCTACGACTCGGTGGCGCTGGAGTCCGACGTGGAACTGGGCGGCACCGATCAATTATTCAACAATCTGGTGGGGCGCGCCCTGCAACGCGACTACGGACAGGAGGCGCAGGTGGTGATGACCCTACCCCTCCTGGTGGGCCTGGACGGCACCGAGAAGATGTCCAAGAGCCTGGACAACTACATCGGCCTGACCGACGAGCCGCACCTGATGTTCGCCAAGTTGATGAAGGTGCCCGACGCGCTGCTGGGCAACTACTTCACGCTGCTGACCGATTTGCCGCAGGCCGAGATCGCCGAACTACTGAACGGGCATCCGGTGGCGGCCCACCGTGCCCTGGCCCGCGCGGTGGTGGCGTCCCTGCATCCAGACGCTGATCTGGACGCTGCGGAAGACCGCTTCAAGAGCGTGGCGAAGGGCGGCATTCCCGACAACATTCCCAGCGTCAACGTCGCGGCGGGGCTGGACGACAGCCTGGATGCCGAGCGCATCAGCATGGCGAAACTGGTGGTGCTGGCGGGCCTGGAACCCAGCAACGGCGCGGCCCGCAAGCTGATCCAGAACCGGGGCCTGAAGCTGAACGGCGAGACCTACACCGACCCCCAGGGCCAACTGACGCGGGCCGACCTGTCAGCAGAGGGCGGCGCGGTCATCCAGAAGGGCAAGGACAAGTTTGTGCGCCTGCTTCTGGAAGACCGGCTGGGGGATTGACCCGGTCCACATCTTTACGCTACCTTCACGGGCCGCCTGCGCGCCAGGGCGAGAGGGCACGGAATAGAAAGTTATGCACAGGGCGGTGTGGATAACTTTTTGTTCCGGGGATGCCGTGTAGCACAGATAAAACTATCTCCTCTGTTCAGGAGTTATCCACAGGGGGCATGTGGACAAAGCCCGTGCCTGTGGATAAAAAATCTGACCTGCCGATGACTGTTCGTGGTCAGGGCAAGTCAGGGCTTTAAGCTTCAGGTCAAAATTGGGAAATCACGTCCGCCTCGCGCAGGGCTTCCACGCGCAGCATGTTGGTGGTGCCCTGGACGCCAAACGGCACGCCGGCGGTGATGACGTACCGGTCACCCACATCGGCCAGCCCGCTCTTCTTCAGTTCCCGATTGGCGATCCGCACCATGTCGTCGGTGTTGCGCGGATCTTCGCTCAGGATCGGCACGACGCCCCAGCTCAGCGCCAACTGGTTGCGGGTGGTCTCGTTGGGGGTCAGGGCCAGAATCGCCAGCGGGGGGCGGTTCTTGGCGATCCGCAGGGCCGCGCCACCGGTGCTGGTGAAGGCCACGATGGCGGACCCGCCCAGCTTGGCGCCGATGTTGCAGGCCGCGTAGGCAATCGAATCCTGGGCCAGGGTGGTGTCGATCACCAGCTGGCGCTGGAGCATGCTGTAGTGCTCGCTGGACTCGGCCTCGCGGGCGATGCGGTCCATCATCTCGACGGCCTCGACGGGATACAGCCCCGCCGCCGACTCTGCCGACAGCATCACGGCGTCGGTGCCGTCGTAGATGGCGTTGGCCACGTCGCTGGCCTCGGCGCGGGTCGGGCGCGGCAGGCTGATCATGCTTTCGAGCATCTGCGTGGCGGTGATCACCGGCTTGCCCGCCTCGCGGCACAGGCGGATCAGCCGTTTCTGGATGGTCGGCACCTGTTCGGCGCGCATCTCTACCCCCAAATCGCCGCGCGCCACCATGATGCCGTCCACCTCCTTGAGGATGTCCTCGAAGCGGTCGACCGCCTGCGGCTTTTCGATCTTGGCCATCAGCTTGGCGCGTGAACCGAAGCGCGACAGGTAGTGCCGGGCCAGCAGCAGATCGTCGCGCGAGCGCACGAAGCTCAGGGCCACCCAGTCCACGCCCAGCTCCGCGCCGAACTCCATGTCGGACACGTCCTTGTCGGACAGGGCGGGCACGCTAAGGTCGGCTTCGGGCACGTTGATGCCCTTGTTGTTCTTCAGGACGCCGCCGATCACCACGCTGGTCAGGATGTCGTTGCCGCGCACGCCCTCGACACGCAGGGCCATGTTGCCGTCGTCGAGCAGCAGCGCCATCCCGGGATGCACGTCGCGGATCAGGTCCTTGTAGGTGGTGGACACGCGGGTGGCGTCGCCCTCCACATCATCCATCGTGATGGTGAAGTGATCGCCCGCCGCCAGCGTCACGGACCCCTCAGCAAAGCGCCCGACACGAATCTTGGGGCCTTGCAAATCCTGCAGGATGCCTATCGTGAGGCCCTTCTGGGCGGCCAGTTCACGGACCATGGTGTAGGTCTGGCGGTGGTCTTCGGGATCGCCGTGGCTGAAGTTCATGCGGACGACGTTCAGGCCCGCGTCCATCATGCGGCCCAGCACCTCGGGGCTACGGCTGGCCGGTCCGACGGTGGCGACAATTTTGGTGGCTCGATCAAAATGTTTCATGGCATGCCTCGTTTGCGATGGAGCTCAAAAGACCAGTGTACTTGGAAGTGATTCCAGCTGCATCTGAAGAGGCGGCGAAGGCTGGAATGTTCCTCGGTCTTCCAGCGTCCGCCGCCTGTGTTTTCCCGTTACCTCAGCGCCTTGCGGCCCGGATACACCGCGCGGTCGCCCAGCATGTCCTCGATCCGCAGCAGCTGGTTGTACTTGGCGATGCGGTCACTGCGGCTGGCCGAGCCGGTCTTGATCTGCCCGGCGTTGGTGGCGACCGCCAGATCGGCGATGAACGAATCCTCGGACTCGCCGCTGCGGTGGCTGATGATGGTGCCGTAACGGTGCCGCTTGGCGAGTTCGATGGCGTCCATGCTCTCGGTCAGCGAGCCGATCTGGTTGACCTTCACCAGAATCGCGTTGCCCACGCCGGTATCGATGCCGCGTTGCAAGCGTTCGGGGTTGGTCACGAACAGATCGTCACCCACCAGTTGCACCCTGTCGCCAATTTTGGTGGTCAGCGCCTGCCAGCCGTCCCAGTCGTCCTCGGCCAGACCGTCCTCAATGCTGACGATGGGAAAGCGGCCTGCCCAGTCGGCCCAGAAATCCACCATCTCGGCGGTGGTCAGCACGCGGCCCTCGCTTTCCAGGTGGTAGTTGCCATCCTTATACAGCTCGGTCACGGCGGGGTCCAGCGCGATGCAGATGTCCTTGCCCGCCTCGTAGCCGGCCTTCTCGATGGCCTCCAGCAGCACTTCAAGGGCTTCCTCGTTGCTCTTGAGGTCAGGGGCAAAGCCGCCCTCGTCGCCCACGTTGGTGTTGTAGCCGCGCCCGCTCAGCACTTTCTTGAGGCTGTGGAAGGTCTCGGCCCCGTAACGCAGCGCCTCGCGGAAGCTGGGCGCCCCCACCGGCATCACCATGAATTCCTGAAAGTCCACCGAGTTGTCGGCGTGCGCGCCGCCGTTGATCACGTTCATCATCGGCACCGGCAGGGTCTTGGCGTTGCTGCCGCCCAGATAACGGTACAGCGGCACGCCCAGTTCCTCGGCGGCGGCGCGGGCGGTGGCCAGGCTGACGGCCAGGATGGCGTTGCCGCCCATGTTGCCCTTATTGGGCGTGCCGTCCAGCTGCATCAGCGCGGCGTCCACCGCACCCTGATCGCTGGCGTCCAGACCCACCACCGCAGGCCCCAGGGCCTCGTTCACGTTCTTCACGGCCTTCTGCACGCCCTTGCCGCCGTAACGGCTGCCGCCGTCGCGCAGTTCCAGCGCCTCGTGGGTGCCGGTGCTGGCCCCGCTGGGAACGATGGCGCGGCCCACGTAGCCGCTGTCCAGATGAACCTCAGCCTCCACGGTGGGGTTTCCGCGCGAGTCCAGCACTTCACGGGCGATCACTTTTTCAATGTTCATGACGAGTCCTCCTGAACGTCACCCCTTCCGGCGCCGGGCCAGCGAGTAGGTGTATCCCGGACACTATAAGCGCCGCGTGTCCGGTGGTGGTGCCGGCGGTCTAACCGTGGCGAAGAGAGATCAAAAAACACGGCTGAGACGAAAGTTATCCACAAAAGTTATCCACAGGCGGAATAGCTGTGGATAACTTTGCTGAAAACTGAGTAATGTTTCTGCGGAACTGAATTAGGAGCAGGGAGGTCATCCCCGCATGCCCCGTGCCGCCCCTGGTTGGCCCTTTAAACGCGTAGCGTGACCATGACGGCCATGTAGCCACCTCCACCGCTCGCGCGGAAGATGGCGGGGCTTGTGGAGCCCGAGAACAGAAGTTCGGCCTCTCCCTCAATCGGGCCGAGGGCATCGAGAACGTGCCGAGCGTTGAAGGCCAGGCTCATGGCCGGCTCCACGCCGCCCTGCGTGACTGCCAGCGTGTCCTGCGCGCGGCCGTAATCGCCCTCGGCGGCCAGGCGCAACTGCCCTTCCGAAACCAGAAACTCGACGCGGTTGTTGGCGTTTTTGTCAGCCAGCACGGCCACGCGGTTGACGGCCTCCTTCAGGGCGGTGGCGGGCAGCGTGACCTGCAACTTGATGTCCTTGGGGATCACGCGCTCGTAATCGGGGAAGTCGCCGTCCAGCAGCTTGAGGTTCATCCGCACGCGGTCGGTGGTCACGCTGAGCATGCCCTCGCCGTAGGTGAAGCGCGCCTCGCCATCCTTGAGCACGCGGATCAGCTCGTCCACGCTGCGGGCGGGAATGATCAGGTTGCGCCCGTCGCCGCTGGCCGGGAAGTCGCGGATCGCCACCCGATAACCGTCGCTGGCGACCACCCGCGCCGACCCCGTCTCGTTGTGGTGTTCGAGCTTGATGCCCCGGAACACGGCCTGAAACGCCTCGTTGCTGGCGGCGTAGCGCACGCTGCCCAGCGCGCGGGCCAGTTCCTCGGCATTCAGGCTGAGATCGGCGTTGCTGGGAAAGCTCAGGGGCGGGTACGCCTCGGTGTCGCCGGTCTGCAATTTGAAATCCGAGCCGCCCGCCCGCACCGCCAGCTCCTGCCCCACCAGCTCCAGTTCCACCAGCTCGCCGCCCAGATTGCGGACGATCTGCGCAAACAGGTGCGCCGGAACCACGAAATCTTTGGGCTCCTGCACTTCGGCCGGCACAAAGCACGACAGATCGATTTCCAGGTTCGTGCCGCTCAGCGTCAGCCCGGTCTCGCTCGCCTCGACTTTCAGCGAGGTCAGCAGCGGGTTGCTGCTTCGACTGGGCACCACCCGTTCCAACAAACCCAGGCCCTCGCTCAGAACTTTTTTCGTGACGTGGGCTTTCATGCCTGATCCTTTCGGGTGGCTTTGCCGGATTCCAACTTCGGATTTCGTCTCATTTCAACGTCTCACTTTTTGGGCTTGGTCTAAGATTTCTGGCTTGCCTTCCAACCCCTATCTCTTACCTGTCTTTATTAACTATAAAAGATAGTAGTAGTAGTAATAGGGCCTGTGGAAACTGTGGAAAAGTGGCTTGCGCCAGCGCTGGGCGCAGGTTTGACCTGTGGACAAAATTGTGGATAAGTGGCACTTGCCTGTGGATAACCTGTGGATAAAAAGGGGGGTTATCCACAGGGGTGGGAAAGGGGCGAGTTATCCACAAAGTTATCCACAGAAAAAACAGGGTTATCCACAGGTTATCCACAGGGTTATCCACAGCTTGTGAAACTCTGCACACCGTTTTGGAACGGGTTTTGGAACTTATTTAACTGGGAGGAGAATACTCTGCAGAGATTACGCATCCAAATCCTCGTCATCCAGCCCCTGCATCTTGCGCCGGAGCAGTTCGACCGAAGCCGTCACTTCCTGATCCTTGCCCAATTGCTCGGTGACCTTGCTGATGGCGTGCATAACGGTGGAATGGTCTCGGCCGAAGAACTGTCCGATTTCCGGCAGCGAGTGATCGGTCAGCTCGCGGATCAGGTACTGGGCCACCTGACGCGGCACCACCACCTCACGCACGCGACCTGAACCACGAATGACGTCGGGCGGCATATTGAAGTGCGACGCCACCTGCCGCAGCACGTCCATCATCTCCACCTTGACTTCCTGCGGCGCGAAGATGTTGCTCAGCGCTTTGGCGGCCACCGCCCGCGAGAACGGCACGTTGTTCAGGCTGGAAAACGCCACCACACGCATCAGCGCCCCTTCCAGCTCGCGGATGTTCTTGGTCACCTGCCGGGCAATCAGTTCCAGCACGTCCTGCGGAATATCAATGCGGTTGTGCTCGGCGTTCATCTTGAGAATTGCCACCCGCGTCTCGTACTCCGGCGACTGGATGTCGGTAATCAGACCCCACTCGAAACGGCTGCGCAGCCGGCCTTCCAGGGTCTGGATGTCCTTGGGCGGGCGATCCGAGCTGAGGATGATCTGCTTGTGGTTCTCGTACAGCGCGTTGAAGGTGTGGAAGAACTCCTCCTGGGTGCGCTCCTTGCCGGCCAGAAACTGGATGTCGTCCACCAGCAGCAGGTCCACGCTGCGGTAGCGGTTGCGGAACTGGGTCATCTTGTCGTCGCGGATGGCGTTGATCAGGTCATTGGTAAACGACTCGGTGGACACGTACTCGATGCGTTTTTCGGGGAAGCGCTCGGACATGTAGTGGCCCACCGCATGCATCAGGTGGGTCTTGCCCAGGCCCACATCCCCGTAGATGAACAGCGGGTTGTACGCCTTGCCGGGCGATTCGGCCACGCCCATCGCCGCCGCGTGGGCGAGGTTGTTGTTCGGCCCCACCACGAAGTTTTCGAATGTGTACTTGGGATTCAGCCGCTTGCGGTTCTCGGCCTGGTCCTGCGCCGAGGGACCGCCGGGCGTGCTGGGCGGCGGCCTGCCAGGCGCAGGAGAGGGGTCAGCCGGGGAAAACAGCGTGTCCTGGGCGGCAGGCAACACCTGAAAGCTGACCTGCGGGTTCTGCGCGCCCAGCGAGCGCAGGGCGTCTTCCAGCAGTTCCAGGTAGTGCTTGCGAAACCATTCCTGCGCGAAGGAATTGCGGACGCCCAGCACCAGCGATCCCTCCTGCACGCCCAGGTTTTTGACCGGGGCGAACCAGGTGTGGTACTCGACTTCCGAGATATTTTTGCGGACGTACCCCAGCACGTCCGACCAGATTTCCTGCGAGATAGGCGCGCACCTCCCTTACGTACTGCGTAGCGCGGGTCAGCATACCACCCACCCTGCCCGCCTTCTGACCCGGATTGCGGGAGCTTCAGCCGCCCAGCGATGCCAGAATTTCGCGCTCACGCTCGGGGGTCAGGGCGTAGTTGAGGTCCGCATTCCTGCTCCATTCGCGCGTCTCCCGCGTCGTCACCGCCGGATCGCTCAGGGTCAGACCGGCCGCGACGGCTCGCGCGTTGTCCACGTCCATCAGGCCGCTCTGCTCGCCCCCAGCGGGGATGTAGACGGGCAGTTCCTTGAAGCCCAGACCGTTCGTCTCCAGCGTCTTCGCGTCCACCCAGACGGGTTCGGAGACGCCCAGCACCGTCATGAAGTCGGCCCAGCCGATTCTCGGCCCGGCCAGATTGAAGACGCCATCGATGCCGTCCTCAACGACTTTGACTGTGAAGCGTGCCAGATCGCGGGCGTCGATCACCTGCAGGAAGTCCGAGCCGTCGCCGGGGGCCAGGACCTGCCCGCCCCGCGCGGCGCGGTCCACCCAGTACGGGTAGCGCGCGGTGTGATCGAACGGCCCGGCCACGATCTGCGGACGCAGGACTGTGCAGTGATCGCCGTAGAGCTCGCGGACGATGTTCTCGCAAGTGACTTTCAGGGGGCCGTAGGTCTGCCCCGAAACCTCGGTCACGTCCTCGGCGGCGGGCGGCGAGAGCGGATCGTCCTCGCGCACGGGGTGGCGTTCCGGCTCGGCGTAGACGCTCACGGTGCTGACGAAAACGTAGCGCCCCACGTGGCCCCGCAGCTCCTCCGCGCTGGCGCGCACCTGCCGGGGCGTGTAGCCGCTGACATCCACGCAGGCGTCCCACTCCCGGCCGGTCAGGGCCCTCAGACCCGCCTTGCCCTCGTTACGGTCCCCCTGCAGGCGCTCGACGGCTTCGGGCAACTCGTCCTTCGACTTGCCGCGCGTCAGGACCGTAACCGCGTGGCCGGAGTCCACGAAGGCCTCCACGATGTGCCGCCCCACGAACTGTGTGCCGCCCAGAATCAGGATGTTCATGCCTTCACGATAGAGCGGCCAGAATAGAGCGCATGAAAGTCCGCTTCACACGCCAGGGCGTGCGCGTCCGCATCGACGATCTGGAACTCGCGGCCCTGGGGCGTGGCGAGCAGTTGAAGCTGGAGACGCTGTGGCAGGGCGGTGGGTGGAGGCTGGACCTCGATCCCCATTCAAACGGCGTTTCGGGACTCGGGGGTGGGCTGAGCGTCGGCCTGCAAAGCCTGCTCTCCACGCTGGCCGAGCCTGCCCGTGAGGGCGTAACGCTCCAGGGGCCGCCACGCGTGGACGTGGAAAAGGATTTTGGACCTCCGCACGTGTGAAGCTGTCCTCAGCGCCGCGCCCAGCGGCCGCCCACCTCCTCCGCCAGCCCCATCAGTTGCAGCATGACCAGGGCGGTCTGCAACTCCGGCAGGGTCAGCCCTGTGGTGGCCTGGAGATCGTCCAGTGTGGCAGGGGCATTCAGGGCCGCCAGCGCACGGGCCTGTTCGGGAGGTAGATCCGGGCTGGGGGCAGCGGGTGCCTGCCCCCAGCCCAGCTCGTCCAGCACGTCCTGGGCGGATTCGGTCAGCACTGCGCCGTCGCGAATCAGGGCGTGGGGACCGGCAGCGCGGGGATCGCCCGCCCGGCCCGGCACCGCGAAAACCGTGCGCCCGCATTCCAGCGCGTGGGTGGCGGTGATCAGGCTGCCCGATTTGCGCTCGCCCTCCACCACCAGCGTTCCGGCGGAGAGGGCTGCGATCAGGCGGTTGCGCGTCGGAAAGTGGTGCTGGGCCGGGCCGGTGTCCAGCGGATACTCGCTGATCAGGGTCAGGCGCCCGGCCAGCGCCCCATTCTCACGCGGGTAGATCACGTTCACCGCGCTGCCCAGAATGCCGATGCTGTGGCCTCCGGCCTCCACCGCCGCGCCGTGTGCCGCCGTGTCGATGCCGCGCGCCAGGCCGCTGACCACCACCACGTCTGCCCGCGCCAGCTCGCCCGAAATCTTGCGGGTCAGGCTGACCGCGTGGGGACTGGCCGCCCGCGTGCCCACGATGCCCACGGCGCGCGGCACCACGCTCAATTCCGGCAGTTCGCCCAGGACCCACAGGACGGGGGGCGGATCTCCCAGGGCCTCCAGCGCCTCCGGGTAACCGTCCAGTCCTCGGCCCAGCAGGGTCACGCCCATCCGCCTGGCCTTTTCCAACTCGGCCTGAGCTTCCGCTGCCGCCTTGGCGTTGCCCAGACCGGCCACGTTTCTGGCGTCCAGCCCCGGCACGTCGCGCAACCTGGTCAGTGGCGCACGCAGGGCCGCCCCCGCACTGCCGAAGTGCCGCCGCAGGGCCTCAATTCGGCGCGGTCCCAGGTTGGGGGTCAGGCGCAGGGTCAGCAGGGCCAGCAGTTCGGAGGTGTCGGGGGTGGGCGCAGCACGGGTCACGCGTTCAGGATAGGCGGCGACTCTTCCAGCTTCCTTTCCAGACCCTGCTCTGCCTCAGTCGGTTCTGGCCTCATACGGACTCCGATTGAAAGGTGTTGAAAACACCTGGAAATCCGAGCAGCGCGAGGAGAAAAACGGATTCCGTATCAGTCCTCGTCGCCCAGCGCCGCCCCTGGGATGGTCAGCACGAACTCCGCGCCGCCCTGCGGGTGGGTGCCGCCGCTCAGGCCGCCGCCGTGCATGGCCGCGATCTGGCGCGACACGCTCAGGCCCAGGCCGCTGCTGCCCGCGCCGCTGACAAACGGCTCGAAGATGCGCTCGCCCAGCTCGGGCGGCAGGCCGGGGCCGCTGTCGCGCACGGTGAAGGTCAGCCTGTCCGCCGTTTCTTTTAGGGTCAGCGTGACGCTGCCGTTCGGGCCAGCGGCGCGGCGGGCGTTGGCCAGCAGGTTGCGGATGGCCTGGGTCAGCCGGTCCGGGTCACACAGGATGCCGCCGGTCCAGTCGCCCGCAAACGTGGTGCCGGGCACCAGCCGTTCCAGCCGCTCCTGCAGGGTGCGCGCCGGGATGTAGTGCCACGCCAGCTTCAGCTCCAGCTGGCCGCGGGCCAGTTGCATCAGGTCCTGGGTGGTGAAGGTCAGTTCGTCGGCCACCAGCGCGGCGCGGCGCACCTCGGGGTCGTCGGTGCGCTCCTCGGCGCGGCGCAGGCTGGCCTTCAACACGGTCAGCGGCGCGCCCAACTCATGCACGATCTGGCCCAGCAACTGCTTCTCGCGCGCCTGCCCGGCCTCGATGCGGACCAGCAGGCGGTTGATGGCGCTGAGCAGGCGGTGGACCTCGTCCTCGCGGGCGGGCAGCGGTAGGGTTGCCAGGCTGCGGGTGGGATCAATCTGATCGGCCAGGTTCGCCGCCCCCTGCAGTCCCGACAGCGCCCGGCGGCCCACCCACCAGCCCACCAGCAGCAGGATCAGCGGCGTGCAGATCAGCGCGGCCAGCAGGGCGCTGACGGCACTCTGGCGGGCGGCGATCAGTTCGGTTTCGGGCAGGCCCACCCACAGCGTGCCCACCAGCCCCACCTTGCGCTCCACGGCCCGCACGGGCGTGTTCTGAATCATGACATTGCCTGGTTTCTGGAACGGAAAAGGCGCGTCCTTGTAATCGTTCAGGGCTGTGCTGGTCGCGTAGACCTTGCCGTCACCGTCGATCAGCATGGTGTAAGCGCCGACTCCGCCCGCCGTCTTGCCCAGGCCTGCGCCAGGGTTAGTGAACGCCTCGGCCAGTGTTTCAGCGCGGTCATTCAGACGGGCGTTGAACTGCTGGTCCATGCGCGAGAGAAGCAGTGAGACCACGCCCAGACTGATCAGCATGATCAGGGCCAGCGCCAACAGGCTGTAGGTGGCCGCCAGCCGGAAGCGCAGGCTGTGGCGCCACGCCACCCGCGCCGAGGACAGACTGGCCCCCGGCGTCAATGCCCCGCCCCGCCGTGTGCCAGTTGCTGGCACGGGCGGGGCGGGGCGTGCGGGAGGCAGCATGCGGCTCAGGCTTGCAGCACGTAGCCGACGTTGCGGATGGTGCGGATTTTCAGGTCGCTGTCGGACTGTTCCAGTTTCTTGCGCAGCTGTGAGATGCGGACCTCCACGCTGTTGCTGTTGGGCGTTTCCCAGCCGTACAGGTGAGACTCGATATCCGCCCGCGAGAACACCCGTTCGGGGGTCCGCATCATTAGTTCCAGGATGCGCGCCTCGTGCTCGGTCAGGTTGATGCTCTTGTCGTTCACCGTCAGCAGCAGGCTGGAGGTGCTGAGGCTGGTGTTGCCCAGGTTCACCCCGGTGCCGGCGGCGGTGCGGCGCAGCAGGGCGGTAATCCGGGCGTCCAGTTCCGGCATGGCGAACGGCTTGGTCAGGTAGTCGTCGGCCCCGGCATTCAGCCCGGCCACCCGCTCCTGCACGCCGCTGCGGGCCGACAGCACCAGCACGGGGGTGCTGCTGTACTGCCGCAGCGCCTGCACCAGATCCAGGCCGTCGCCGTCGGGCAGGTTCAGGTCCAGCAGGATCAGCTGGGCGCTGTGCATGCCCAGCCAGGACTGCGCGTCGCGCAGGGTGGCGGCGTGATGCACCTGATAGTCGGCGGACAGGTATTCCTTGAGCAGCGGCCCGAGGTGTGGATCGTCTTCTACAACCAGAATCTGCGCGAGCATGCACTCTCCTTGAGGGGTGGGGCGGGGACGGGACGGGCCTACTTGCTGTCCTTGGCCGCCGACTCCGTGGTCTTGAGGCCCGGCAGGCTCAGGGCCTGTCCGGCAGGCTGGGCGCTGAGGGTGAGTTTAAAGGGAGAGAGGAATTTGCCCAGGGTCAGGGAGGTGTTGGCGGCACTGGCTCCAGCGGCTGGCAGTTGCAGGGTCAGCTGCCCCTTGCTGAGCACGCCGTTGTAGCTGCTCTTGAGGCCGGGAAAGGTCACGCGCGACTTTTCCTCGTCGGTCTGGGCGAACAGCACCACCACCGGGCCGTCGTAGTCGCCGACAAACTGCATGACCAGCTTGCTGCCGCTGGTTTCACCGTCGCCCACCTTGGTCTGCAATTCCCGGTCCCAGACCTGCACCTTCAGGGCCGCTGCCGCCGGGGGCAGGGCCGTCAGGCACAGCAAGGGAATCAGAATGCGGGTCATCATGGCAGTGTAACGAAGTCTCCTGGAGAGGGGTGGAAGGGGAGGCCGCAGCGGACTTCCCCGATGCTCCACTTTAATCTTTCAAGCTGATGCGCCCTTGACGAATCGCGGGCGCATCTTGAGGTCAGCTTGGGAGTTGCAGCACAGCGGGGGGTTATACGGATTCCGTTTGTTTCGTGTAGGAACCGGCGCTCTCCCGGTTCCTACATTCCACGTCCGGAGGGACGTTTTTCTCTTTCTCGCTCTGCTTCGCAGCTTTGCAAGTCCGCTCGGATTTCCAGGTGTTTCCAACACCTTTCAATCGGAGTCCGTATTACATCGCTTCGAGCATCAGTCGGTCCGGGTTTTCCAGCAGGCGGATCACTTCCTTGCAGAAGCGGGCGGCCTCCGCGCCGTCCACCAGACGGTGATCGAAGGACAGGCTCAGGTACATCATGTGGGCCACGACGATGTTGTCGTGTTCGTCCACGATGGGCCGCTTGACGATGCTGTGGATGCCCAGAATGGCGGCGTCGGGCACGTTGATGATCGGGAACGAGAACAGCGCGCCGATGGAGCCGATGTTGGTAATGGAAAAGGTGCTGCCGGCCAGCTCATCCGGGGCCAGTTTGCCCGCCTGCGCGCGGCCCGCCAGATCGACGACTTCATTCGCCAATTCAAAGATGCTCTTCTGGTTCACGTCCTTCAGCACCGGCACGGTCAGTCCCGCGTCGGTGGCGACGGCCATGCCCATGTGGTAGTAGCGCTTCTGCACGATCTCGCCGCTGGCTTCGTCGAAGGAGGTGTTGAGGCTGGGGTACTTCTTCAGGGCCGCCGTGACCGCCTTGAAGATGAACGGCAGGTAAGACAGCTTGACGCCCGCCGCCCTGGCCTCGTCCTTGACCCGGCCCCGGAACTCCACCAGCTTGGTCAGGTTGACCTCGTCCACGGTCAGCGTGCGGACGGTGTACAGGTGGCTGGCCTGCATCTGGTTGCTGATGGCCCGGCGCATTCCGCGCAGCGGCACGCGGTCTTCCAGATGCTCGTACCCCTTGGGCGTGCGGTACTGGACGGGGGCGACGGGCATGCTACCTGCACCCTTCGCGGCGGGCTGTGAAGGGGCGCTCTGGGTCTGGGGCGCCTGCGCCTGTGTCTGAGTCGGAGCCTGCTGCTGAGGCGCCGACGCCTGCTCTCCCCCGCCCTGCCCATGCGCCGTCACGTCCTGCACCCGGATGCGCCCGTTGGGGCCGCTGCCCTGCACCTGCGCCAAGTCAATGCCCAGCTCGCGGGCCAGCTGGCGGGCGGCGGGCACGGCCAGCACCCGGCCATCGGCGCGGGTGGCGGGCGCAGGCTCGCGGTTCAGCATTCCGGTTCCGGCGGTGGAGCTGCCCGGCGCACTGCTGCCGCTGCGGCTGCCCAGGCCCTGCACCTTGACCTGCTCGTCGGAGGCGAACGCCTTGAACAGGCTGCTGGAGTCGTCATCGGCCCCGCCCTTCATGTGGCCGGCCTCCACGATGCTGCCGCCCTGTTCCTCCTGGGCGACTTGCTCGCGCTCCTCCTGGGCCTGGGGGGGCAACTGGGCGTCGGCGGTGCCAGGGTTCTCGCCGCTGTCCTGAATGGCCTGGGTGGGGCTGGGTTGTGCAGCCGGGGCTGCCGCGCCTGCCTGCCCGCTCTCGTCGATCAGGGCGATGACGGCGTGAACGGCCACCACGTCGCCCTCCTGGGCCATGCGCTTGCTCAGGATGCCCGCCGCCGGGCTGGGCAGTTCCACGGTCACCTTGTCGGTCATAACCTCGCACAGCGGCTGTTCCAGGGCGATGGTGTCGCCTTCCTCCACCAGCCATTTGAGGATTTCGCCTTCGACAACGCTTTCGGCCAGTTCGGGGAGCAGAATTTCTTTCATGGGGTCACCTCGGTTGTGGGGTGGAGATTGTAGGGAGTGGGAAAAGAGGGAGCGGTGCGCGGGAGGCGGGAACAACGCGAGGCGAGAGGATCACGAATCGAGAATCAGCAGGTTTTTCATCTTTGACCGCGCCCCGCGCACCGCCTCCCGCTAGCCGATCAGGAACATCCGCAGGGCGCCGTACAACAGCAGCACCCCGCCCAGCACCTGAATCCAGCGCTCACCCTTCGCGTAGATCACGGCGCTGACCCCGAGCAGGACGAACATCAAACCGATGCTCAGGCGCTGCCATGGCTGCGGGAGATCGCCCGCCACGGCGTACACGCCGAAGCCGATCATCAGGCCGATGGTGCCCAGCAGCGGGCGCAGCAGATCGGGATTCAGCTTCATGGCCGCAGCGTAACGCGCCGTCTGGGTTTGCGCAGGACGTTAATAGTTCAGCGCCTGCACGCAGGCCGCCGTGATGCGGTTGGGGCCGGGCAGGTAGATCTTGTCCTGCACGTAGGGGTACGGAATGTCGAAGCCCGCCACCTGCCCCACCGGGGCCAGCAGCGAGTCGAAGGCCGCCTCCTGAATGCTGTACGCCACCTCGCCCATGAAGTTGCTGATGCGCGGGGCCTCGCTGACGAGGACGGCCCGGCCGGTCTTCTGCACGCTGTCCACCACCAGCGCCTTGTCCCAGGGCACCAGGCTGCGCAGGTCAATCACTTCCACACTCACGCCCTCGGCCTCCAGCGCGTCGGCGGCACGTTCCAGATCCGGCATCACGCCGCCGTAACCGATCAGGCTCAGATCGGTGCCCTCGCGGCGGATGGCGGCCTCGCCGATCTTGACGGTGTAATCGTGGCCCGGCACCTCGCCCTTGGAGGCGCGGTACAGCCGCTTGGGTTCGAAGAAGATCACCGGGTCTTCCCCCCTAATGGCGGCTTTCAGCAGCCCCTTGGCGTCGTAGGGCGTGCTGGGCATCACCACTTTCAGGCCCGGCGTGTGGGTGTAGTAGCTCTCGGGGCTCTGGCTGTGGTGGTGCCCGCCCTTGACGCCACCGCCGGACGGGGTGCGGATCACCAGCGGGGCGGTGTACTGTCCGCCGCTGCGGTAGCGCATCTTGGCCGCCTGCGAGATGATCTGGTCAAAGCCCGGCCCCATGTAGTCGGCGAACTGAATCTCGGCCACCGGCCGCAGGCCGCGCACGGCCATGCCCACCGCCGCGCCCACGATGGCGGCCTCGCTGAGGGGCGTGTCGAACACGCGCTGCTTGCCGAAGCTGGCCTGTAACCCGGCGGTGGCCATGAACACGCCGCCGCGCGCGCCCACGTCCTGCCCGAACAGCACCACCCGGCTGTCGCGCTCCATTTCCTCGTGCAGCGCCTCGGTGACGGCGGTGATCAGGTTGATGGTGCGGGGTTCGCCGGACGCGGCGGTCACGTCCTGACTTTCCTGGGTGGCGGTCATTTTCTCTCCCCTTCCTGCTCGGCCCGCAGCATGGCGGCCTCCTCGCGCAGGTGGGCGGGCAGGTCGGCGTACACGTCCTCGAACATGATGCGCCAGTCGGGTTGCCCGGTGGCCTCGGCGCGGATGACCTGCTCGTCGACCTCGCGGTGAACGGCGGAGATCATATTGGCGCGTTCCTCGGATTCGATGGGATGGCCCAGGTGTTCCAGCAGTTTCTCGACGCGCACCACCGGGTCACGCCCCAGCCACTCCTGCACCTCTTCGCGGGTGCGGTAGTGCTTCTCGGCGTCGGCGTCCGCGTTGCTGTGGGAGCCGACGCGGTAGGTCAGGCACTCCACCAGCGCGGGGCCGTTGCCGGCGCGCACCCACTCGGCGGCGGTACGGCCGACCTCCATGACGGCCACGATATCGTTGCCGTCCACGTAGAAGCCGGGCATGCCGTAGGCTTTCGCCTTGATGTGGATGTTCTCGCTGGCCGTCTGACCACTCAGGTTGGTGCTGATGGCCCACTGGTTGTTCTCACACACAAACAGGCACGGCGCGGCCATCGCCCCGGCCATGTTCATGCCGGCGTGCCAGTCGCCCTCGCTGGTGGCCCCGTCGCCGAAGGTGCACACCGTGATCTCGTCGGTGCCCAGGTACTTCTGGGCCATCGCGGTGCCGGTGGCCGGGGGCACCTGATTGGCAATGGAAGAGCTGATCGAGACGAAGTGCTGCTTGCGGGCGGCGAAGTGGTGCGGCATCTGGCGGCCCCGGCTGGGGTCGGAGTTGCTGCCCAGCACCTGCGAGATCAGCTCGAACATGGGCACGCCCAGCGCCAGGGCCAGCGTGTGGTCGCGGTAGTACGGCCAGACCCAGTCGTGGCCGGGCCGGATCGAGTGGGCCAGGCCCACCTGCGTCGCTTCCATGCCGCTGGACTGCGCGTAGAAGGTGGT
The DNA here is from genome assembly GCF_006335125.1 of Deinococcus radiopugnans ATCC 19172. Classification (NCBI taxonomy): domain Bacteria; kingdom Thermotogati; phylum Deinococcota; class Deinococci; order Deinococcales; family Deinococcaceae; genus Deinococcus; species Deinococcus radiopugnans. The sequence continues at coordinate 120,530 of NZ_VDMO01000008.1, read as the reverse complement.
GCGTCCCTGCCGCAGCAGCGTGATCAGCTTGCGGTCGAACTCGCGGGCGCGCAGCATCACGGCATGCAACTCGCGCAGGCGTTCAGGAGTGTAGGCGGCGGGCAGGTTCTGGACGGGCAGGCCGTCCTCGCCCACGTAGCGGATCGGTTCTTTCGTGAAGGGCTGAATCCCAGTCTCGGGAAAGGGTTCAACCAGAGGTGATGTGGTCATCTGAAGCGGGCCTCCTGAGCGTGCGGCAAAGGCTGGAACTCTCTGCCGTCGGCGGAATCTGTCTAACTGATGTCTAAACTAACGGGCGTTAGGCATTCTAGCCGCTCCGGGTGAGGAAGGCAGGGTCCAGGCCCGTCCAGTGGAATTGGACAACAGCAAGGAGCAGTCTCTGTGGGGAGAGGCTGAGGTGCGTTCAGTGCGCGAAAAAGATCAGATCGGTGGGGACGTAGTCGGGTACCGCTCTCCCCTCCCCTGCCGGGGCCAGGGTGTCCGACAGCCGCCGTGCCTCTTCCAGATAGGCGGTGAACGGCACGGCCCCCTCGCCCGTCTGCGGACGCTGGTCTCCGAACAGGTCCATCGGCGCCTCGTCCTGCGCGTGGGTCCAGGCCCCGGACATCCAGTCGAAGTCGTACAGCGGCAGGAAACGGGTCCCGTGTTCGGCCACGAATTCGATGGCGGCCAGCAGGAACTCCACCTCGTCGTCGCTGGCCCACGGCGCGAGGTTCAGGCGCGTCCAGCCGGGTTTGAGGCCGTCGATATTGGACAGCGCACACTGCATGTAGCGCTCGCTGCGCTCGTCGTCGATGTTCAGGAGCACATGGCCGTAGGGTCCGGCACACGCGCAGCCGCCGCGTGCCTGGATGCCGAAGAGATCGTTGAGCAGGCGGACCACCAGACGGGGATGCAGGTAACTGCCGTCCGGCGTTTTGACCAGAAACGAGAGAAAGGCGAGGCGGGCGGCCTGCGGGTTGCCCAGAATCTGAATCCGCCCGTTGGTTCCCAGACGCTCCAGCGCCCGCGCGAATAATTGATGCTCCCGCGCCGTCAGTTCGTCCACCCCCAGCTCCTCCTTGACCTTGAAGGCCAGGGCGGTCCGGAGTTTTCCCAGGATGGCGGGCGTGCCTGCGTCCTCACGCGCCTCGATGTCCTCGATGTACACCTGTTTGGTGCGGCTGACGTAACGCACCGTACCGCCCCCCGCCGTGCTGGGCACGTTCAGGTGGTACAGGTGATCCTGAAAACACAGCAATCCCGGCGTTCCTGGCCCGCCCACGAACTTGTGCGGGCTGAGGAACACGGCGTCATAGCCGTCCGGTTTGCCCGGCTTCATGTCAATTTTGACGTAAGGCCCGCTGGCCGCGAAGTCAAAGAAGGCATAGGCCCCGTGCTGGTGCAGGATGCGTGCCACCGTGCGGGTATCGGTCAGCAGGCCGGTCACGTTGCTGGCCGCGCTGAACGAGCCAATTTTGGGGCGGCGGGCGTAATGGGGTGCTTTCAGTGCCTGAACCAGCGCGTCCAGGTCCAGGTTGCCCTTCTCGCACAGCGGCAACTCCACCACCTCGGCCAGCGTCTCGCGCCAGCTGACCTCGTTGCTGTGGTGCTCGTAAGGGCCGACGAACACCACCGGGCGCTCGTGCTCCGGAATGGAGGCCAGCACGGTGGCGCGGTGGTCGCTGCACACCGTCAAGCCCAGGATGTCCTGAAGGCGCCGCACCGCCGCGGTGCTGCCCGAACCGCAGAACACCAGTTTGCAACTGGAGTCGCCTCCAAGTTGTCCTTTGATGTAGTCGGACGCCTGATGCGACAGGTGGGTGCTGTGCGCCCCGGTGGCGCTGTCCTCGGTGTGGGTGTTGGCGTACAGCGGCAGCGCCAGCGTGCTGATCCGCTGCTCCACGCTGCGCAGCGCCCGCCCGGAGGCCACGTAATCCGCGTAGGTGACCCGCCGCTCTCCGAAGGGCGTGCGAATCACGGCGTCAGTTCCGATCAGATCGGCCTGGAGAGTGGTGAAGTTCATGCCCGATTGTAGGAGCTTGGGAGTCTGAAGGCCAGATGAAGCTATGTCACCTGCCGTCTCATCCGGCGGTGACCCTGCGATTCCGGGGCGTGCCGTCTCGCGATACCGGTCACCGTCATGGTCTGGGCAGGCAGATACACTTGGGCCGATGAGCGGCTGGAATGTGATTGTGATTGGTGGGGGCCACGCTGGCCTGGAAGCGGCGTGGGCCGCAGCCAAATTCTCGCGGGTGGGCCTGCTGGTGGGCAACCCGGCCACCGTGGGCCGCATGCCGTGCAACCCGGCGGTGGGCGGCCCCGGCAAGAGTCAGCTGGTGTTCGAGATTCAGGCGCTTGGGGGCCTGATGGGCCGCTTGGCCGACGACACCGCCATCCATACCCGCGTATTGAACGCCAGCAAGGGACCGGCCGTGCAGTCGCTGCGGGTGCAGAACGAGCGAGACGCCTACGCCGAGCATGCCCAGGAGGTGATCTTCGGCCAGCCCGAGATCGACATTCTCCGGGGCGAGGCCGCCGATCTGGAGCCCGACGGGCTCGGGGGCTGGCTGGTGGTGACCACCGATGGACGCCGTCTCCCCTGCCGCAGCGTCGTGATTGCGGCGGGCACCTTTATGCGGGCGGTGACGTGGTACGGGCGGCAGTCACGCGCCGAGGGGCGGCAGGGTGAGCCGCCCTCGCGTTTCCTGTCTGCTCCGCTGGAGCGGGCTGGCCACAAGCTTAAGCGCTTCAAGACCGGCACGCCGCCCCGGGTCCGGGCGGATTCGGTCAATTTCGCGGAACTGCTGGAGATTCCCGCCGATCCTCAGCCGCGCGGCTTTACCGGCACGCCTGGCCCCCGCGCCCAGGAGTCGCCCACCTGGCAGACCCACACCACCCCGCAGACCCACGAACTGATCCACGAGAATCTGAGTGAGTCTCCGATGTTCTCCGGCGATATCGAGGGCAAAGGCCCACGCTACTGCCCCAGCATTGAGGACAAGGTGGTGCGCTTTGCCCACCATGATCGTCACTTGCTGTTTGTGGAGCCAGATGGCATCCAGACCAGTGAGGTGTACCTGCAGGGCTTCAGCTCCTCGCTGCCGCCGTACCTGCAAGACCAGCTGGTGCGCACCCTGCCTGGGTTCGAACGGGCGGTGGTGCAGCGCTACGCCTACGCTGTGGAGTACGACGTGGTGGATGCCACCGAACTTACGCTGAACCTGGAGTCCCGCCTGCTGCCCGGTGTCTTTACGGCGGGCCAGCTCAACGGCACCAGCGGTTACGAGGAGGCGGCGGCGCAGGGTCTGGTGGCCGGAACGGCGGCGGCCCGCCGCGCGTTGGGGCTGGACACAGCCACGATTGGCCGTGAAACCGGATACGTCGGCGTGTTGCTTGACGATCTGGTGTTCAAGAGCAGCGACGAACCGTACCGCATGATGACCAGTCGCGTGGAACATCGCCTGCTGGTGCGTCAGGACAACGCCGACGAGCGAATGACCCCGCTGGGGCAACGGCTGGGCCTGGTCTCTGACGAGCAGGAGGCCAAGGTTCGGGCCAAGTACGGGCGTGTGACGGAGGCCATGCGCTCCCTGGCTGCCCAGCGCGCCAACGGCCAGACCGGAGATGCCTGGTTGCGCCGTCCGGAATTCCATCTGGCCGATGTGGAGGCGCTGGGCCTCTCGCTCCCGGCCACGTTGGACGCGGCGGAGCGTGAGGCGGTGGAGATCCGCGTCAAGTACGCGGGCTATATCGAGCGTGCCCGTCAGCAGTTGGGGGCGGAGGCACGTGCCCGTGGCACCCGACTGGATGGCCTCGACTACGCTGTGGTGCCTGCCCTCTCCAACGAGGCGCGCGAGAAGTTAGGCCAGCGTCGGCCCGAAACCCTGGAGCAGGCGGCCCGCATCTCCGGCGTTCGCCACGCCGATATTGGCGCTCTGCTGGTCCACCTGAAGAAACAAGGCGTTTCACGGGAAACTTGACGGTGAAACAAGACTGTGACAGCAAGAATGAGTTTCACCATGCTGTCGACAGTCGTGGGTGCTTGACGGCACCGATGTTTCACGGGAAACTTGACGGTGAAACATCGGAGGGCAGGGTTGAATACATTTGAGGAAGGGCTGCTGCTGGGCGTTCTGATCGGCGAGGGGCATTTTGGCGGTGACGGCAAACAACCGCAAGTCACGCTGCGAATGCACACCCGGCACCGCAAGCTGTTCGAAACGATGCTGCGCCTGTGCCCCGGCTCTAAGCTGTACGGCCCCTACGAGCACGGTGGACGCAGCTATTTCCAGTGGATGGCGCGGGGTCAGGTGCTGCGCGAGACCCTGCTGCCGCTGCTGGACCGGCTGCCTCTCAGGGAGATTGATGAGCATGTGTATGAACGGTATGCCGATATGAAAGTCAGGTACGGCCTGTGAATTCCGACGGTGTGGAATTGCTGCGGCACGGGGCCGGCCTGCTGGGACTGGAGATCGGCGAACAGTTGCCCCAGTTTGCCAGGCTGTTCGCGCTGCTTCAGGAGGGCAATGCCCGGCTGAACCTCACGGCCCTGAAAACCCAGGAGGACATTGTCCTCAAGCATTTCGTGGACTCGCTGACCTGCCTGCGTGGGGGGTACCTGGAGGGGCCGCTGACGGTGCTGGATCTGGGGACGGGCGCTGGGTTTCCCACCTTCCCGCTGGCTCTCGTGAAGCCAGAGCTGCACTTCACGTCGGTCGACTCTATTCGCAAGAAAGTCGATTTTGTGCGCGACACAGCAGTCCAGCTGGGGCTGGAACAGGTCACCCCGCTGGTGGGCCGGGCCGAGACGCTGGGGCGCAGCGCCGACCACCGCGAGCACTATGACCGGGTGGTGGTCCGGGCAGTGGCCTCGTTGCCGGTGCTGGCCGAACTGACACTGCCGCTGCTGCGCGAGGGTGGCTTGCTGGTGGCCCAGAAAGGAGCCATCAGCGCCGACGAACTGAATGCCGGGCGGCGCGCCGCTGGAGAGGTGGGCGGCAAGGTTCAGGTCGTCGATCCGTTCGAATTGCCTGTGCTGGGCGACGCCCGGACCCTGATCGTGATCGAGAAGCTGGGGCGTACACCATCCAAATATCCCCGGCGAGAGGGAGTCCCCACCGCCCAACCGCTGTTCTGGACCCCACCCCAGAAGCAGGCACGCTAAAGTGGGGCGCAAAGGTGAGGTTGACTTGATGGGAGACGGGCAGAACGCGGGGCCGCAGGGCCAGGCACCACTACAGAGGACGCCGCAATGAAGGTGCTGGGGCTGGTGAACCAGAAGGGCGGGGTGGGAAAGACCACCACCGCGATCAATCTGGCGGCGTACCTCGCGGCGGGGGGGCGGCGGGTGCTGTTGCTGGACATGGACCCCCAGGGCAACGCCACCAGTGGTCTGGGCCAGCGTGGTGCGGAGCAGGGGCTGTACGAGGCCCTGGCCGACCCGGCCCGCGCCGCCGAGTGCGTCCGGCCCACCGACCAGCCGGGGCTCGATCTGCTGCCGGCCACGCCGGATCTGGCTGGGGCCGGTGTGGAACTTGCGGATGATCCCGACGCCCTGCGCCGCCTGCTGAGTCACCTGACCGGGTACGATCTGGTGCTGGTGGACGCGCCGCCCTCACTGGGGCCGCTGACCGTAAATGTGCTGGCCGCCGCCGACGCGCTGCTGATTCCGCTGCAGGCCGAGTACTACGCGTTGGAGGGGCTGGCCGGCCTGATGGAGACGGTCGAGCGGGTGCAAGGCGGCCTCAATCCCCGCCTGAAGGTGCTGGGGGTGGTGCTGACCATGTTCGACGGGCGCACCAATCTGGCGCAGGAGGTCGAGACGATGGTGCGTCAGCATTTCGGTGAGCTGGTGTTCTGGTCCGTGATTCCGCGCAACGTACGGCTCTCCGAGGCGCCCAGCTTTTCCAAGCCGATCAACGCCTTTGCGCCGCTGTCGAGCGGGGCGGCGGCCTACAAGCGGCTGGCCGAGGAGGTGATGTCGCGTGTCGAAAAAATCTAGCCTGGGGCGGGGTCTGGACGCGCTGCTGGCCCGCCCGGCGGCCGAGGCGGTGGCGGCGGATCGCGCGGGAAGTGTGCAGACCCTGAACATCAACCGCATCGTGCAGGCGGGCTACCAGCCGCGTCAGGTCTTCGAGCCGAGTTCGCTGGCCGAGCTGGCCCAGAGCATCCGCGAGCAGGGGGTGATTCAGCCGCTGCTGGTGCGTCCGCGTGGCGAGGCCTTCGAGATCGTCGCCGGGGAGCGCCGCTGGCGTGCAGGGCAACTGGCCGGTCTGACCGAATTGCCTGTCATCATCCGCGACCTGGGGGACCGCGAGGCGCTGGAAATTGCCATCGTCGAGAACCTGCAGCGCGAGGACCTGGGGCCGCTGGAAGAGGCGCGGGCCTATCAGGCGCTGCTGGACCAGGGGCTGAACCAGGAAGGGGTGGCGCAGGCGGTGGGCAAGGGCCGCAGCACCGTCTCCAACGCGCTGCGGCTGCTGACCCTGGGCGAGGGCGCCTTGCATGCCCTGGACAGCGGGCAGATCAGCGCCGGACACGCCCGCGCCATTCTGGCCCAGCCGGATGGAGACCGCGCCTGGGCGCTGGAGCAGATCACGTCGCGCGGCCTGAATGTCCGCGAGGCCGAGGCGCTGCGCCGCGAGGGCAAGGCCCGCCCCACGGCGCCCGTCAAGGTCAACCCGCCGCGCACGTACCGTCAGCTGGAACTGGACCTCAGCCGCCGCACCGGCACCCGCGTCCGCATTACCGGCGAGGATAAGGGCAAAGTGGAGCTGAATTACGGCTCGCGCGAGGAACTGGACCGGCTGCTGAACCTGCTGGGCTTTGAAGCCGAGCAATAGAACCAGGCAACAGGGGAGGGGAGAGGCGTACAAACCTCTCCCCTCCTTTGATATGAGGCTCAGCGGCCGGTGCCGACCAGAAAGATGTTGGGCCACGGGCGATAACTGCTCTTGAGGGTATCCTGCTTGAAGGTCTTGCCGTCCCGCATGAATTTGCGCGTGACCTCTATGACCGCGCCGGGAGCGGCCCAGTCCACCTGCCGGCGCTGTCCGGTAGGTAGGCTGGCATCCGCCAACAGCCGGTCGGCGGGCGAGGGGGTGGAGCTGAGGGTTTTCGGCGCACCGATGTCGACCGTAAAGTCCCGCGCCTTGCCGAAGACGCTGATGCTCAGGCTGGCCGCCTCGTCGTCCCACTCGGTCTGGAACCACAGGGCGCCGCCGGTGTCATTGGCGAACTTGAGGTCCAGGCTGGGCTGATAGATGGTGGCATCCAGTCCCTGCGGGTCGTAGTAGTGCACCTGATACGAGTGGTTCTGCCGCTGGGCGACCGGCAGCCCGGCCCCGTACAGGGTGCGGAAGACCGTGGTGCTGACTTGGCAGATGCCGCCGCCGACGCCACTGGCCGTGCGATCACCAGCGATCACCAGCCCCGTCACGTAACCGTTGCGGGCCGTGACCGGGCCGACAAAGCCGTTGAAGGAAAAGACCTTGCCGTCGAACAGGCGGTCATCGAAGTTCTTGGCGCCCACGTGAATGTTGGTCACGCGGTCCGCGCTGCTGCCGAAGTAGTTGGTCTGCCCCGTGCCCAGGTGCGTGGTGATGCCGCGCGACAGGAAGTAGTCGAGGGTGCGCTTGGGTGGGGTCTGACCAGTCACCACCACGCTGGCCTTGACGCCTTTTGGGTCCTGGATGGCCGCCAGCACGTTGGCGCGGGTGGCCTCCAGATCGATCTTCAGGGCATTGCGCTGGACCACGGACCAGCCGTCCCACAGCTCCTCGAAACGGGCATCCTGGGCCTTGCTGGACAGGCCGTTCACGAACGCCTTGAGGTCGGCGTCAAGACTGGCGGTGATCCCGCCACTCTGCCGGATCAGGACCATGCGCGGGCCGGGGATGGTCAGGGTGCGGGTCAGCGGAACCGTGGTCTTCTTGCCGTTCACCAGCGCCGGCAGGGTGGTTTCCACGTTGATCAGCAGCGGTGCCCTGAACGCCGGGGCCTTGGCTGGGGCTGGCGGCGCGGCTGGCGCAACAGGCTCCGGAGGTGTGGGTACCGGCGCTGGCTCTGGAGCGGGCTGCGGCGTCGGTTCAGGCAGGGGCATCTCCGGAACAGGGTCGGGGGTGGGCTGCGGTTCGGGCACCGGAACCGGCTCAGGCGCGGGGGCCGGGATGGGTTGAGGGGGCAGCGGCAGCGCTGGAATGGGCGGCATCTGGGCCACGCTCTGCCCCAGGGCCGCCGTCAGCAGCGCGGCCCCCAGGCCTAGGGACCAGCGAAGTTTTAAACTCATGCCCGGCAGTATTCCACGCACCAGTCGCGCGTCTGTGAGGGCAGCTTAGCGGGGCTGTAATTCCGCGTGCCCGGCCAGTTGCCGCCCGATCTCGGCCACGGCCAGGTCCGCGTGGTGGCGTCCGTTCTCGATGAACACCTGATTGGTCCTGCCCGCGAAGCCTGCGCTGCCCACCACGAACAGGCCCGGCACGCTGCTCTGATAGTGCTCGTCCAGCACCAGACACGCGTCCGGCTGCTGGGCCAGATTCAGCTCTGCCAGGAAGGACAGGTCTGGGCGGTAGCCGGTCAGCGCGAAGGTAAAGTGGCTGGGCAGCTGGAAGGTCGTGCCGTCTTCACGCTCCACCGTCACCTCGTCCGTGCCGATCTCGATGACCCGCGAGTTGAAGTGGGCGTCGATGCTGCCCTCCTTGATGCGGTTTTCCAGGTCCGGGCGCACCCAGTACTTGATGGTGTTCTTCAGTTCTGGGGCCCGGACCACCATCGTGACCTTCGCGCCGCCGCGCCACAGATCAAGTGCCGCGTCCGCCGCCGAGTTGCCCGCGCCGATCACGGTCATGTTCAGGCCCATGAAGGGGTGCGCCTCGGTGTAGTAATGGCTGACATTCTGACCGTCCTCGCCGGGAATGCCCAGCGGCAGCGGATTGTCGTAGTACCCGGTTGCCACGACCACCCGCCGCGCTTCCAGCACGTCCGGGGTGCCGTCGCGCCGCTCAATGGCAAGCGTAAAGCCTGCCGGGGCGGCGTGGACCGCCGTGACCTCGGTGTACTGCTCGATGTTCAGCGCCTCGCGCTGGGCCACCAGGCGGTAGTACATCAGGGCGTCGCGGCGGTCGGGTTTGTCATGGCCGGTCACCATCGGGTGGTTGCCGATTTCCAGTTCGGGGGCGGTGGTGAAAAAGGACATGTAGGTGGGGTACTCGAAAATCGCGTTGACCACACAGCCCCGGTCAAGCACCACGTAGCTCAGGCCAGCGCGTTTGCAGGCGATGGCGGCGGCCAGCCCCACCGGGCCAGCGCCGACGATGGCGACATCAAACAGGTCAGAGGGAAGTGCAAGGTTCATCCGGCCATTGTGTCAGTCCCGGCCACCACCAACCGTGAGATTTATAGACGCCAGACCGGGGGAGGGGAGTGGCAGGCCACACGCAGAGGGGCGCGGGGGAAGAGCTGTGCCTTCCCCCGCGTGCCCCCGATCCACGGGCCTGTGGACTGCCGCTTACTTCTTGCTCAGTTCCCGCCACAGCGTTCCGGTGAAGCCGAAGGAGCGCATGGGATTGTAGGTGGCCGCCGAGGCCCCCTGCAGGGTGCTGCGGACGGGCCGGATGTTGGTCTCGGCGGGCAACACGATAAAGGGGCTTTCCTGGTAGGCGCGGTCGGCCACCTGTTTGTACAGTTTGGCGCGGGCCGCGGCGTCCACGGTGGTGCGGGCCTGCTCCAGCCAGCGGTCCACGTCGGCGTCTTTCCAGTTGTTGGTGGGGTAGAAAAAGCCGCCGGAGCTGTAGAAGGTGTACAGGAAGTTGTCGGGATCGGCGTAGTCCGCGCTCCAGCCCATCGGCAGCATGATTTCCAGGCCCTCCTGCATCTTCTTGGACTGCTCGGACCACGGCTCCTCGATGATGTTGATGCGGAACTTCGGGTTCAGGGCCTCCACGTTGCGCTTCAGCAGTTCGAGGGCCACCTGTCCGGCGATGTGCCCGGTGCGGTAATTGGCGTTGATGGTAAAGCCGTTCTTCCAGACCTCGCCGCCGCGCGCGGCCTTGAACAGCGCCTGGGCCTGGGCTGGATCGTAGCTGTAGGTCTTGGTGGCCCTGGAATAGCCGGGGAAGGTGTCCGGCAGCAGCATGGTGCGCTTGACGGCCTTGCCGCGCTGCACGTCGCGCATGTACTGGTCGTAATCGAAGGCGGAGGCAAAAGCCCGGCGCACCGCCGCGTCCGCGAAGAAGTCGGCGGGAATCCCCTTGCCGTCCAGCTTCCCGCTGCCCAGCGCGGCACTGTTCTTGATCTTGTTGTTCATGAACAGCGCCTGCGCCCCGGCGCTGGGCAGGTTGTCCAGCACGGTCACGCCGGGCTTGCCCTTCAGCTGCGCCTCCACGTTGGCGCGCGTGCCGGCCTCGATCAGATCGGCGTCGCCGCGCAGGAAAGCCTGCTGACGCACGGCCAGTTCGCTTACCTTCTGCATGATCACGTTGCTGATCGCGGGTTTGCCGCCCCAGTATTCGGGGAACGCTTTGAGCAGCACGTTGTCGGCGTCGCGGCGCAGCAACTGGTACGCCCCGGTGCCGCTGGGCTGGGCGCTCAGTCGGCTGGCCGACACGTCCTTGCCCACCCACTCGCGCCAGGTGGCTTCGGAGCCGTTCCACTCGCCCAGCTTGGCGGCCCACTTGCTGTCCAGCACGCCCTGCCCGGCAAAGGCCAGCTTGGCCATGAAGGCCGGGTCCGGCTTGGGCAGCTTGAACACCAGTTGCCCCTGCGCGTCGCAGCTGACCGCCCCGGCGATGCGCGCCCAGGTGACGCTCTTGTCGGCCGCGGCGTTGTCGCGCGTGCCCAGCAGCGCGTCGCTGATGAACCAGTTGGCCGACTCGGCGCTGTTGGTGACCAGATTGCGGCGGTAGGTGTACTGGGCATCCAAGCAGGTCATGGGGTTGCCGCTGTGGAACTTCACGCCCTTGCGCAGACTGACCGTCAGGGTCTTGCCGCCGTTGGTGTAGGTCGGCAGGGCCGAGGCCAGCAGCGGCGTCATCTGGGTCAGGCTGGCACCCTTGTAGGTCCACAGCGTCTCGTACATGTTTTCCAACACCTGCAGGCTGAAGGTGTCGTAGGCGGCGGTGGGATCCAGCGTGGTCACGGTGGCGGCCTGCTGGATGACCAGCGTGTCTCTGGGCGCGGCGGCCACGGCGGCAGAACACAGCAGGGCGCAGGTGAGGGGCAGGATTCGGTTCATGACGGACCTCCGGAGCGTGAAGAACGGGGGAGAGGAGAGCGGATCCTGATTTGTGGCGCCTCCCACTATGCCCCGCCAGATCAGCGGGGACCAACGGCGGCGCTCGCTCTTTCTGGACAATACACATCTGGCCCGCATGACGTTCCGGTCTGGCGAACCCAGAATGGGGCGGGAACAGTTCGGCCCCCCCCCTGCCGCCCCTCACCCCTGCAAGGACGTGAACCATGAAACGCATGGCCCTGGCCCTGACCGCCCTTTCCCTGGCCTCTCTTGCCCTCGCGGCCACTTACCGCAGCGTCGCCCTGAGCCTCAAGCAGGACCTGGGAGACCTGACGGTGACCGCGAACGACGCGGCCTCGCCGGTCCTGGGTGCCCGCAATCCGGCCGTCAGAAATGGTGTGGCCTACGTGTCTGCCTCGCATTCGCTGGGCGACTGGGCGGTCGGGCTGAGTCCAAAATTGCCGATCAACCTGACGGTTCAGGCCAGTCAGGGCGAGAGCAGTCTGGATCTGCGGTCTCTGAAGCTGCTGGGCCTGCAAGTGACCCAGGAACTCGGCAACCTGCAGTTAAAGTTGCCTGCCGCCAACCTGAAGGCGACCTTGCGGCAGGCGCAGGGCGACACCACCATCACCCTGCCGCCGAACACCGGAATCAGTCTGGAGGTCAAGAAATTGACCCAGGGAACGCTGGTCATGAATGGCAAGAAGGTGGCCGACGGTCAGGACTTCAACGGCACGTACCAGAGTGCTAACTTCGGGACGGCCACGTACAGGATCAATGTGACGGTGACGGTGGGCCAGGGAAACCTCACCGTCAGGTGAAGCTCTGATCTACCCGCTCAATTGGAAACCCCCACCCGCAAGTTGGGTGGGGGCAACAAGTTCCGGAGGAGGTTAGGGCAGGCGGTAGTTCAGGCCGATGCGGGCGGTGCTGCCCAGGCCGACGTTGGTGGTGTTCGCGCCGCTGCCGACGCGGACGTAGGCGCCCGCATTGCCCTCGACGAAGACGCTCAGGGGCGCGGAGATGTTGTAACGCAGCCCCAGGGTGGCGTGGGGGTAGACGCTCAGGCCCAGGTTGCTGCCCAGACCCGCGCCCGCGCCCAGGCCGACGCCGTAGTACGGGGTGAAGCCGCCCAGCGAACCGACGCCCGCGAAATCCGCCAGATAATCCACGCTGGCGTTGACCGACAGCGCATTGAAGTTGAAGTTGATGGCGTCCAGGTTCAGGCCGTAACGGATCGCCGAATTGGTGGTCAGGTCGTTCTGGTAATGCACGCTCAGGCCAGAGCCGATGGACCCGCCGACATAATTCGCGGCGGAGGCAGAGGAAACGGCGCCGAGCGCCAGGAGGATCAGGGTGGCTTTCTTCATGGTCCCACCATAGCCAGATCCCTTCGGTGCTGAAAGGTCACGGGCTTCACATAAACAAACGCAGACCTTTACCGCTCACTTATCCTTTGACTGGGTGCGCGCCGGACGGATTCAGACCGGGGTGGTCGCGACCACCGAGAGCCGCTCCAACGCCTGCGCGATCTCATCGCGTGACTTGCAGAAGGCCACCCGCAGCAGGCCTTCGGGGGCGGGGTGCTGAGCGTAGAAGGCCTCGCCGGGAATCACCGCGACGCCGCGCTGGACCAGCGTCTCGGCCCGCCACTCGGGGTGAATGGCCGTCAGAAAATAGGTGCCCTGCGGCAGGAAGACGGTGGCCCCCAGCCCTCTCAGCCCTTCGGCCAGCAGGTCCTGCCGGGCGCGGTACTCGGCGCGCAGCCCCTCGTAATAGCCCCCCGCGCGGGCGACGGGCAGGGCCGCCGCCACCGCCGCCTGCAGGGGGGTGGGCGCGCAGAACGAGCCCTGCTGCCGCACGCCCGCAACGTTGGCCGCCACGCCCTGCCCGGCCTGTCCTGGCGGGCAGGCGATCCAGCCCACGCGCCAGCCGGTGGCCTCCAGCCGTTTGCCCGCGCTGCCCACCGTGAAGGTGCGTTCGGGGGCCAGTTCGCGCATCGGAAGGGGTTTCTCGCCGAAATACAGCTCGTCGTAGACCTCGTCGCTGATGATCCACAGGTCATGCTCGCGGGCCAGCGCCACGATCTCCGTCAGCTCCTCGCGGGAGAACACGGTGCCGGTCGGGTTGTACGGACTGTTGAGCAGTAGCGCCCGCGTGCGTGGAGTCACGGCGGCCCGCAGCGCCGCCAGGTCCAGGGACCAGCCCCCCGCCAGGTCCAGCGTCATGGGCACCGTGACGGGCGTGGCCCCGGCCAGCCGTGCCTGGGGCAGGTACACGTCGAAGACCGGCTCCAGCATCAGGACCTCGTCCCGGCTGCCATCATCACGGGGACCGTACAGCGCCAGGGCCAGCACGTTCAGCGCCTCGGTGGCCCCGCAGGTCACGATCACGTCCACGCCGTCCACTCCCAGGTCTGCGCCGATGGCGTCGCGCAGCGCGGGCAGGCCGGCAGGTGGGCTGTACTGGTCCAGCGTGCCCACCGCCCGCCGCGCCGCGTCCAGCAGAAAGGCCGGGGGGGCGTCGGCCGGAAAGCCCTGCCCCAGGTTGACGGCCCCGTACTGCGCGGCCAGACGGCTCATGCGGGCAAACACGCTCTCCTGAGAGGCGCGGGCGCGGGGCAACAGTTGGGGCATGGTTCAGTGTGCGCTCCGGTGGGGGGCGGCGGGGGCAGGCGGGTCAGACAGGGGGCGAGACCGCGCTGGCCTGGACGGGTCCGTCCGATCCTCACGGCGCGTGTTCATCCGGCTGTGCGAGGATGCGCTGCGTGAGTGGCACCCTGATTCCCGAGGCGCTTCCCCTGCCCGCCGTTCCCCGCACGCTGAGCCTGGGGCTGGTGCTGGTGGTGCTGATCGTGGCCTTCGAGTCGATGGCGGTCAGCACCGTGCTGCCACGGGTGGCCGAGCAGCTCAGCGGGCTGGCCCTGTACGGCTGGGCTTCCAGCGCTTTTTTGCTGTCCAGCCTGTTTGGGGCGGTGTTGGGCGGCGTGCTGGCGGACCGGCGCGGGCTGGCCTTCGGCGCGGTGCTGGCGCTGGTGCTGTTTGCCGCCGGACTGCTGGTGGGCGCGGCGTCCCCCACCATGCTGGTGTTCGTGCTGGCCCGCCTGTTGCAGGGGCTGGGGGCAGGCGGGCTGGCCGCGCTGCCGTGGGCGGTGATCAGCACCCGCTACCCGCCGGCCGCCCGCGCCCGGATGCTGGCGGCCATTTCCAGCGCGTGGCTGCTGCCGGCCCTGATCGGCCCGCTGATCGCCAGCGTGATGGCGGACCAGTGGTCGTGGCGGGTGGTGTTCTGGGGGCTGGTGCCGCTGCTGGCCCTCAGCGCGCCGCTGTGCGTGCTGCCGCTGCGGGTGCGGGTCCGGCAGCCGAGCGAGGGGAAGGCTGCGCGGAGCAACCGCCGCGTCCTGTGGGCCGCGCTGGCGCTGTCGGTCTCGGCGGGGGCGCTGGTGGAGGGCCTGCGCCGCGCCGACGCGCTGGGCCTGCTGCTGGGCGTGGCGGGCGTGCTGGGCGTGGGCCTCAGCACCCGCACGCTGTTCCCGGCCGGCATGTGGCGCTTCGCGGGCGGCCTGCCCAGCGCCCTGATGGTCCGGGGGCTGGCGGCGTTTGCCGTCATGGGCACCACCTCCTTTCTGCCGCTGGCCCTCAACGAGCTGCGCGGGCTGAGCCTGACCGGGGCGGGCATCATCCTGTCGCTGGGCGGCGTGACCTGGACCCTGGGCTCATGGATTCAGGCCCGTCTGGAGGACGCGCACGGCGAGGCGTCCCGGCCCCTTCGCATCCGGGCCGGGCTGGGCGGCGTGGCCGTCGGGGTGGCGTTGACCGCCCTGGGGGTGCTGGGCGCCGCGCCGCTGTGGGTGGTCTACCCGGCCTGGGTGCTGGCGTGCCTGGGCATGGGCGTCGGCTACACCAGCACGTCGCTGTTCGCCATGTCCAGCGCCTCGCCGGAGGGTGCGGGGCAGCTGTCCGGGCAGCTGGCAAACATCGAGTCGCTGATGGTGGCGCTGGCCGCAGGCATCGGCGGCGCGCTGATCGCCCGCGTGCGCCCGCTGGACGGGGCCTTCACGCTGGCCTTTGCAGTCACGCTGCTGGGGGCCGTGCTGGCGCTGGTTATGGTGGGCCGACTGAGGCGGTCGTCCGGATCCTGAAGGGGTGGGCGGGCTGCGGCCGCTAGCCCAGCATCAGCGCGTGCAGCTCTTCCATCAGGGCCTCGCCCTCGTCGGTGGTGCGGGCCACCACGAAGATGGTGTCCTCGCCGGCAATGGTGCCCACGATGTCGTCGCGGCGCAAGCGGTCCATCAGCAGCGCCACCCCGGACGCGTGGCCCTCGGCGGTGCGGACCACCAGCACGTTCTCGCCCCGGTCCACGTCCTGCACGAAATTCTGGAACAGCCGGGCCAGCTCGCCCTGCACGTCGCCGTGCCCGCCCGACTGCGACAGAGCGTAGCGGTGGCGGCCCTTGCCCACCGGCACGCGCACCAGCCGCAGCTCGTTGATGTCGCGGCTGACGGTGGCCTGCGTGACCAGCACGTCCTCGCGCCGCAGGAAGTCCACCAGTTCGCCCTGCGTGGCGACGCTCTCGCGGGCGATGATGTCCTGAATGCGTTTCTGACGCTGTTCCTTGCTGAGCTTGCCTGGCACGCCCGCTACTCTATGCAGTGGGGGTGAATAATGCAATTGGGGGGTGGCGGCAGGCTCAGCTGGTCCGCGCCCCGCGCACCCGCAGCGCCTCGTCCAGCAAGCGCCGGGCCACCTCGCGCTTGCTGGTGCGCGGCCAGTCCTCGTGCGTCCCGTCGGCGCGGACCAGGGTGACCTGATTGTCGTCGCCGCCGAACGCGGTGCCGGCCTGCGTGGGGTAGTTCAGCAGGATGAAATCCGCGTTCTTGCGCGCGGCCTTGGCGGCGGCCCGCTCCACGCCCGCGTGCGTTTCCATCGCGAAGCCCACCAGCACGCGCCCGCCCTTCTCGCACCCCAGCTCGGCCAGGATGTCGGGATTGGGGGTCAGGTGAATGCTCACGTCGCCCGCCACCTTGGCCTGCTTTTCCCCTTTCAGCTCGGCGGCGCGGTAGTCGGCCACGGCGGCGGTCATCACCACGATGTCGGCGGTCTGGGCGGCTCCCAGCACAGCGTCGCGCAGTTCCAGCGCCGACTCGATGCGGACCACAGCCATGTCAGGCGGATCGGCGAGACCCACCGGCCCCGTGACCAGCGTGACCTGCGCGCCCCGGTCGCGCGCGTCCTCGGCCACCGCGAAGCCCATCTTACCGCTGCTGGGGTTGCTGATAAAGCGCACCGGGTCCAGATACTCGCGCGTCGGCCCGGCAGACACCACCACCTTCAAACCCTCCAGATCGCGCGGGGCGGCAGGGTTCAGCACTGCCAGCACGGCGGCGGCAATCGTCTCCGGCTCGGCCATGCGCCCGAGGCCCGCGCCCTCGCCACGCGTGCCGAACGCGCCGACTTCCGGCCCCAGAAAGTGATGGCCCCAGTCTTTGAGCCGCGTTACGTTGGCCTGCACCGCCCGGCTATGCCACATGGCCGCGTTCATGGCCGGCACCCACAGCACCGGCCCCTCGACACTCAGCAGTGTCGCCAGCGCCAGTTCGTTCGCGTGGCCGCCCGCCGCCCCGGCCAGCAACTCGGCAGATGCGCCCACGATGACCACGGCGTCGGCCTTCGCCAGTGTCAGGTGCAACGCGTCGGGGCGGGGCGAGAACCACGCCGCGTCGGTGCCCACCGGGCCGTCGGCGGCGGTGGACAGGCTCAACTCGGTCACAAAGGCCAGCGCGGCGCGGGTAGCGATGGCGTTGACCCGGGCGCCGCTCTCGCGCAGCCGCCGCAGCACGGACGGCGCCTTGATGGCCGCCATGCTGCCGCCCACGATCACCAGCACCGTTTTCTGATTCTCTGCCGCCGTCTGTGCCATCACCTCTGGAGTCTAGCGGGCCGACTGCCGGGGAGAGCGGCCTGTCGGTCTACCCCAGCCCCGGCAGCAGCGCCACCACCGCCGCAATGGTCAGCACCGAGCCCAGCGTCGTGACCAGCACCACGCCCGCCACCGTGTCCGCGTCGCCGCCGTATTCCTGGGCGATCAGCAGCGCGTTCACGGCGGTGGGCATGCTGGCCGACAGCACCAGCACCGCCAGCGATTCGCCGCGCAGGCCCACCAGAAAGCCCACGCCCAGCGCGATCAGCGGGCCGCCGATCAGCCGCACCACACCCGCCAGCCACACCCGGCGGTTCAGGGGTGGCCATCCGCCCGCGCCCAGTTGCAGGCCCAGCGAGAGCAGCACCAGCGGCAGCGTGGCCTCGGCCAGCAGCGACACCCCGCGCGTCACGCCCTGCGGCAGCGGCACATTCAGCACCCGCAGCGCCACGGCGATCAGCGCCACCCAGACGGTGGGCAGCCGGAACACCGACTTGAAGATGTCGGCCGCGCCGTACCGCTGCCCAGACCTGGAGGCCGAACCGTAGATGGCCGGGCCGACGATGTACATGGCGACAATCGAGACCAGAAACACGACGGTGGCCCGGTCAAACCCGCTGTCCCCGAACACGAACAGCGCAATCGGCAGCCCCATGTTGCCGCTGTTCCAGATGCCCGAGGCGGCGCTCAGGCTGCGGCGTTCGGCGTCGGGGCGGCCCAGCCCGGCCACGGCGCCCAGCCCCAGCGACACGGCCATCACCAGCAAAAAAGCCAGCCCCAGTTGCCCGGCCTCGGCGGCGCGTACAGGCGTGCGCAGAATCACGTCCAGCACCAGCGCCGGAATCAGCAGGTACATGGTGAGGCGCGAGACCGTGACCTGATCGATCTTCATGCGCGAGGCCAGCAGCGCCCCCAGTCCGGCGACGATCATCACGGGCAGCAGCACGTTGCTCAGGGCCTGGAACATTCAGGGAGCATCCTGCCATAAACGGTGGGGCGGCGCTGGCCGGACCACGCGGCCGCAAAGCCATGAAAGACCCCCTCCGCTGGGAGGGGGCTGGTGGTGCGGCGTGGCCGTGTTCGGGGCTGGATCAGGCGTGGAAGTCGCTCGGTTCCGGCGCGTTGCTGGAGCTGGGGGCCAGCGAGGACGGGTGCGGCGTGTTGTTGCCCACGATGTTGAACAGGATGTTCAGGATGATCGCGGCCAGCGCGGCGGAGGTGATGCCGCTGTCCAGGAACAGCTGGGCCTGTTCGGGCAGCTTCTCGTACAGGGTGGGCACCGTGGAAGGAATCACGCCCAGCGCCACGCTGACGGCCACGATGATCAGGTTGCGGGTGTCGTTCATGTTGACCTTGGACAGGGTCTGCACCCCGGCGGCGGCCACCGTGCCGAACAGCACCAGCCCCGCCCCGCCCAGGACAGGCAGCGGAATGGCCGAGACCACCGCGCTCAGCTTGGGCAGAAAGCCCAGCAGCATCAGAATCACGCCGGCCACGGCCACCACGAAACGGCTCTTGATGCCGGTGAAGCGCACCAGGCCGACGTTCTGGGCGAAGGCGGTAAAGGGGAAGGCGCAGAAGATGCCGCCCAGCGCCGTGGACAGGCCGTCGGCGCGCAGGCCCTTGGCCACGTCGCCCGCGTCCACGTGCTTGTCGGTCACTTCACCGATGGCCAGCAGATCGGCGGTGGTTTCCACCATGACCACCAGCATCACCAGCAGCATGGACAGCACCGGCACCAGGCTGAAGGTGGGCGTACCGAAGTGGAATGGCATGGTGAAGCCGAACCATTCGGCGGTCGCCACCTTGGAGAAATCCGCCTGTCCCAGCAGGGCAGCCACCACGGTCCCGATGACCAGGCCCAGCAGCACGGCGACCCGGCTCAGGAAGCCTTTGCCGAAGCGCGTAAGCAGCAGCACGATCACCAGCGTCAGGGTGGCCAGGCCCAGGTTGATGGGGGCGCCGAACGTGGGCGTGATGCCGGGCGTGCCGCCGCCGGCCCACTTGATCGCCACCGGCATCAGCGAGACGCCGATCATCAGGATCACCGTGCCGGCCACCACCGGCGGGAAGAAGCGCAGCAGCTTGGAGAAGTACGGCGCCAGCAGAACAGTCAGCACGCCCCCCGCGATCACCGCCCCGAAAATGCCCGGCAGCCCAAAGGACTTGCCGATGGCGATCATGGTGGCCACCGAGGCGAAGGTGGTGCCCTGCACGATAGGCAGCTTGGCCCCGAACCCTGCGAAGCCGATGGTCTGGATGATGGTGGCCACGCCACACATGAAGAAGCTGGCCCCGATGATACGGACCACGGTCTCGCTGTCCAGGCCCAGGGCCGACGCCAGCACCAGCGGCACGGCCACGATGCCCGCGTACATGCTCAGCACGTGCTGGAGCCCGAAAGCAATCATGTTCTGGGGAGCCAGAACCTCGTCGACGGGGTGGACGTTGTTGCGCGTTGGTGCTGTCGTCATGTTTCCTCCGAATCTGGCCGTCTGGGCCAGTGCAGATTGCGTTGATGCGTCTAGAAATGGCCTGCCGCGCGTGCCTGCCGAGCCTGCCCCGTGCTTCCTACCGTCACTCCACCGCTCCTCCGGCCCTTTTACTTAGCTGTCTAATTTCCATAGAGTGTAAAAGCTTTTCAAAATACTGTCAAGGTTTCGTCAGATTCGACTCATCATGGTGGAAAGGGTCTCCTGGCCGACAGAAAAAGTGGGTGCGCCCGGTTCTCAACCCAGTTCAAAAATTGGTTACCAGGAGAGTTACAACTCTAAAGGACAAATGCCATATTGTGAAGCTGCTGTCCTGGCCGGTGCTCAGCTCCCTCATGGGAGAAGGGTGATTTTGTGGCCCTCGGGTAGCGAGCGGTTCGGAATCCTGGGCGAGCCCACCTGTGCTCTGGCGTTCGCGCCATGCACCCACTCGCTTTCTTCCTTCCCCTGCTACCCTCGGCGCATGCGTCTGCAAGCCCTGGCCGCCGCCCTGAATCTGCCGCCCACTGATCTGCCTGACCTGCCTGTGCGCGGCGTCACCCACAACGCCGACTGGGCGGGGCCGGGGGACGTGTTCGTGGCGATTCGCGGGGCACGCTTCGACGGCCACCGCTTCATAGAACAGGTGCGGCAGGCCGGGGCGGTGGCGGTGCTGGGCGAGGGCCTGCCGGACGGCCTGACCTCGCCGCTGCCCTACCTGCGGGTGCCAGACGCGCGGGCGGCGCTGGCGGACGCGGCGGCGGCCCTTGAGGACCAGCCCAGCCGGGAGCTGCGGGTCGTGGGGGTCACCGGCACCGACGGCAAGACCACCACCGCGTGGCTGACCCGCCACCTGTTGCGCGCGGCGGGCCTGAAGACGGGCCTGCTCAGCACCGTGGGCTACGAGTTGCCGGACGGCGAACTGCGGCACTTCCCGGCCCACTTCACCACCCCCGAGGCCCCGCAGGTCCAGCGCACCCTGCGCGAACTGGTGACGGCGGGTGCGGACGCGGCGGTGCTGGAGGCCAGCAGCCACGCGCTGGCCCTGGAGCGGGTGCGCGGCGTGGACTGGGACGTGGCGGTCTGGACGCACCTGAGCCGCGAACACCTGGATTTTCACGGCACCGTGGAAGGGTACTTCGCCGAGAAACGCAAGCTGGTGGAACGCGCCCGTCACGCCGTCCTGAATGCGGACGATCCGTGGACCGCGCAGCTGACCGGCCTCGCGCCAGAGGAAACGACCTACAGCGCCGAGGGCACGCAGGCCGACTGGACGGCTCATGACATCAGGGAAGGCGCGGGCGGGCTGGACTGGCGCGTCACCTCACCCCTGGGAGAATTCCAGGCGCACCTGCCGATGATCGGGCGCTTCAACGTGGCCAATGCGCTGGCGGGGATGGCGGCGGCGGCCCAACTGGGCGCGACGAAGGAGGACCTGATCGCTGGTCTGGCCTACTTCCGGGGGGTGCCGGGGCGCATGGAGTTGCTGCCCGGCGACGGCGCTGCCCCGCGCGTGATCGTGGATTTCGCGCACACGCCGCCCAGTCTGGAAAAGGCGCTGGCGACGTTACGCACCACCACGCCAGGGCGGCTGTGGGTGCTGATCGGTTCGGCGGGCGGGCCGCGCGATCCGGGCAAGCGGGCGCCGCTGGGCGAGGTGGCTTCCCGGCTGGCCGATCACGCCGTCTTCACGGAAGAGGATTGCCGCGACACCTCCCTGGCCGACATCCTGCGCGAGATGGAGCGGGGGGCTCAGGAAACAGGACACGAAAACTTCACCACCATTGCCGACCGGGCAGAGGCGATTGCGTGGATCATCCGGCAGGCGCAACCGGGAGACACCGTGCTGCTGGCCGGCAAGGGGCCTGAAGACACCCTGGAACGCGCCGACGAGACCCTGCCGTGGGATGAGGTGGCCGTGGCGCGGGCGGCGCTGGCCGCGTGGGCTGCGCCCGCCACACCATGACGCCTTCAGCGGCCGAACTGCTGGCCCACGCCAGCGCCAAGGTCCGGGACCGGGCGTTGGCGCTGCCAAAGGTCGTCGGCGCCTGCACCCGCGACGGCGATACCCTACGTGCCCGCGTGCAGGGCAGCCGACGTGCCCCGTACCGCGTGGCGGTGGATCTGGGACGCAAGCAGTGGTCCTGCAGTTGCCCCGACGAGCACAACGTCATGTGCAAGCACGTCTGCGCCACGCTGCTGGTGTATCAGGCGTCCCCGGCCACCTTCGTTCCGGCCCCTGCCGCCCGCCGCCTGCCCAACGTTCAGGGCTGGGCCGACGCGGATGTGGAGCGCCTGCTGGAACGGGTGCTGCAACATCACCCCGCCGTGGCGCGCGACTGGGCGCGTGTCGTGGACGAGGATGAGGGATTGGATGACGAGGCCGACTGGTAACTGATCTGGCGTCGCCGGTTAGTCGTTGCCAGTGTCCTACAGCTTATCCCCCACGTGAATCGCCGCGATGCCGAAGGTCAGCAGGCGGTGGCGGGTTCGGAAGCCAGTGGCGCGCATCAGATCCGCCAGTCGCTCGGGGGGCGGAAAGGCGAGCACGCTCTCGGGCAGATAGGTGTACGCGCCTGCGTTGCCGCTGATCAACCCGCCAATGCGCGGCAGCACGTGCTGAAAGTAAAACCGGAACAGAGAACCGAACAGCCCGGCGCGGGGCGGCGGAAACTCCAGGATCACCGCCCGCCCGCCGGGGGCCAGCACCCGCCAGAATTCTGAGAGCCCCTGGGCATAGTCGGCAAAGTTGCGGAAGCCGAACGCGCAGGTTACGCTGTCGAAACTGCCGTCGGGGTAGGGCAGGTTCAGGGCGTCGCCCTCCTCCAGCGCGATGTCCAGGTGCCGCGCCGCCGCCTTGGTCCGCCCGATCTCCAGCATCTGCGGCACGAAGTCGCTGCCCACCACCTCGACCTGCGGCGCACGGGTCTTGAGTTCCAGCGCAAAGTCCGCCGTGCCCGTCGCCACGTCCAGCACCCGCGCCGGGGCGAGGGCCAGCGCCTCCCGCGCCGCCTCGCGCCGCCAGCCCCGGTCCACGCCCAGGCTCAGCACGCGGTTAAGCAGGTCGTAGCGCGGGGCGATGTCGGCAAACATGGCCTGCACGTCGCTGCCCTTGTCCTGTTTGTCGCCCACGGAGGGCTTTCGGGGTGCGGCGGTCATGCCGAAGATGATAGCCGGGCAGGACCGGGAAAAAGGGGAAGGATCAGTGCAGTTTCAGCAACCCCGCAGATGTGGGGCGGAAGCCGCATAGCTCGTAAAACTGGTGCAGGTGCGGTTCATAATCGACGTGCAGCCAGTGAATGCCTTCCGCTCTCGCCGCCTGCGTGGCTTCCCAGACGAGATTGACCCCGATGCCGCGTCGCCCCCAGTCCGGATGAACGGTGGTGTCCAGCAGGAAGGCATGGACGCCGCCGTCCCACGCCACGTTGACGAAGCCCACCAGCTCTGTCCCGTCAAAAGCCGTGATCCACGTCAGGCTGCGTTCGAGGACCGCCTGCCACCACGCGCCGTCATCCTGGCCGCCCCACGCCGCTTTCCGCAGCCGACCCAGCGCGGCCAGATCAGGCCGTTCGCGCACCCGGTACTCGATCAGACCCCGGCCACCTTCAGCCGGCGGCCCACCTTCTCGTAGGCGGCTAGCGCCTGATCCAGATCGTCGCGGGTATGTTCGGCGGTCACGATGTTGCGGATGCGGGCGCTGCCGCGCGGGACGGTGGGAAAGCCCAGGCCCACGGCAAAGATGCCTTCCTCGAACAGCAGTCGGCTGGCCTCGAAGGCGGCCTCGGCCTCGCCGAAGACGACAGGCGTGATGGGCGTGACGCTGCCCATGGTGTCAAAGCCCAGCCGCCCCAGTTCGGCCTTGAAGTAGTGGGTGTTGTCCCACAACCGGCGCATCAGCGAGGGATCGCGCTGCACTTCCTCGATGGCGGCCACCAGCCCGCCCACCACCGCCGGGGGCTGCGCGGTGGAGAACAGGTAGGGCCGGGCGCGGTTGATCAGCAGTTCGCGCAGGTTCTCGTGTCCGGCGGCGTAGCCTCCCACGCCTCCCCAGGCCTTGCTGAGCGTGCCCACCTGAATCACGTCGTCGGCATGCTCGAAGCCGAAGTGGTGCACCGTGCCGCGCCCGGCCTCGCCCATCACGCCGCTGCCGTGGGCGTCGTCCACGTAGGTGATGGCGCCGTACCTGCGGGCCACCTCGATCAATTGATCCAATGGGGCCAGATCGCCGTCCATGCTGAACACGCCGTCGGTCACCACCAGTTTCAGGCCGTCGGTCTCGTTCTCTTTCAGAATGCGTTCCAGATCGGCCGGGTCCGAGTGTTTGTAGACCTTCTTGGTCGCCTTGGTCAGCCGCAGACCGTCGATGATGCTGGCGTGGTTCAGCTCGTCGCTGACCACCAGATCACCCTCCTTGAGCAGGGCGCCCAGCACCCCCTGGTTGGTGGTAAAGCCGCTGTGCAGCACCAGTGCGCTGCCGGTGTGCTTGAAGGCGGCCAGTTGCGCTTCCAGCTCTTCATGAATTCGTAGCGTCCCGGCAATAGTCCGCACGGCCCCGGCCCCGACGCCCCACTCGCGCAGGTAGGCGGCGGCCCGCTCCTTGAGGCGGGGATGATCGGCAAAACCCAGGTAGTTGTTGCTCGCCAGGTTCACCACCTCGCGCCCGTCCACCCGCATCCGGGCACGGTTGGCCCCGTCCAGCACCCGTGGCTTGATCAGCAGCCCGCTGTCCCGCAGTCCGGCGAGTTCGGCGTTCAGGCGATCCGACAAAGAGGTTGACATGGCCTGAGTCTAGGGGCGCGGGGGGGCGACTGTCCGTGAGCTGGAGACGGGTAGACCAGATGCATCTGCTGCGTCACCACGTCAATACCAGGAGATGTTGTGTGCCACACAACGAAATTAATGTAATAGGAGAAAGACCACACTTCATAGAGATGTGGATAGGATGAGAAAATGACCCTTAATGCAGGCGCTGACAAAAACCTGTCAGAGTCTGGACAGGCCCCTGCAGGCACAGTAGGGCATGACCTTCCTGATGATCGCGCTGTTGCCCGCCGCCGTCGCGCTGTGCCTGCTGGTGGCGTTGGTCATCTCGGTACTCGTCAGAAGCGCGAAGGGTGAGCGCTGGGCCGTGCCCACAGAAGAGCTTGGACTGGTTCCGGCGAGCAGCAACCTGCAGGTGAACCTGTGGATGTCTGATGGACTGGCGGGTGGCCTCGTCCGTGAATCCGTTGCCTGAGCCAGAATCAGACTAGGGGTGGTGGGATCCATTGACCCACATGGGACGACTCAGCTGGGTCGTCCCATGTCTTTTACTGGAGCTTCTCGGACCTCCGATTTTCTCCACCCTCAGTTTCTCTGCGGGCACATAGCCTTTGTCTTGATGAGCTGAGTCGTTCCTGCTCACGTCCCTTGCCTATCACTGTGCGGGAGAGCAACTCCTTGCCAAGTGGGAGGGGCTTTGTTGCGGGAACAGAAGGACACGACCTGACGATCTTAAAGCAGGGGATGACCCCTCCTGCAGATGCCCGTTGAACGCCCGTAGATGAGAGAGAGCCTCCCGGGAAAGAGTTCACTGAATCGGCGAGTCATAGCGTCAGGAATCGATCAGGTTCATCATCTCAAACAGGCGTGGTGGACTGTCTATTTCGTCGTTCGCGTCACTTCATTTAAGGTATGAAATATTCAGCATGAGAAGCGAATTGATCTCATTGTGAGCGCCATGAGAAGCCTAATGCGCGGCCATTATGCAGACGCCTCTAATAAGATTTAGTTAAGGTGACTGAGCAAGCACCACGGCGGCGCTCTGGCGATAGGAAGAGATTTGATCCTGAGCCGAGCCCAGCCCTCCGCCCGACGCGATCAAGGCCACGCTGCAGGTTTGCCCCACAGCCTGAATCGATCAAGTCATCCAAGTCCCATTTCAAGAGGAAATTCACCATGCCCCAGTCCCAACGTACGGCCTTCTCCCTGACCGCCCTCGCCCTGACCCTGACGCTGGCCGCCTGCTCCCAGCAGAGCGCCGCGCCGCAGCCGCAAGCGGAACAGCCTCAGGTCGATGGACGTGACGGCAGTCAGTTCATCTACGACGGCATGGACCACTCCTGGGTTTCTTCCGACAATGGGCTGACCGATCTGAAGGCCCAGGACCTCAAGGCGGGCAACAATCCCCTGAGCAGCGAACCCTGGACGGCCGCCACCAGCGGCTGGGGTCCAGTCGAGCGCAACATGAGCAACGGCGAGAAGGGCAGCAACGATGGAAGCAAACTGACCATCCAGGGCAAGAAGTACGACAACGGTTTTGGCGTGCATGCCAATTCCTCGATGACCTTCGACCTTGCCGGCAAGTGCAGCCGCTTTATCAGCGATGTTGGCCTGGACGATGAGGTGGGCAACCGGGGCAGCGTCGTGTTTAAGGTCTATGCTGACGGCATCAAGCTGTTCGACAGCGGGAAGATGACCGGCGCTGACCAGGCCAAGACGGTCAACGTGGACGTTTCGGGGCGCAAGGAACTGAAGCTGGTGGTGACCGATGCGGGCGACAACATTGACTATGATCACGCCGACTGGGGCGGGGCAGTCCTGGTGGATTGTAATGTCTCGAGCAAGCCCACGCCTCCTGCCCCCGCGCCCACGCCTCCACCATCCAACAATGTCAAGTACAGCGGCCCGCTGGTGATTACCAAGGGTGGCACCTACCGCGGCAACTGGGAGAGCATGGATCCCAACGTACCTGCTGTGTACGTGAAGACCAGCGAGCCTGTCGTGATCGAAGGCTCCAACCTGCGTGGGCGCGGCGAACTGATTCGTGGCTGGTTTATGGACCTGACGGTACGCAATTCCAACGCGTACGGTTTGAATCCCAACGTCTCAGGCAAACACGCTGGGCGTTTTATCGCTGCCGAGGAACTTCGGAATCTCCGCGTCGAGAACAATTATATGGAAGGAACCTCGGGCATCTACGTCAATCAGTTCAACGGCAAGGGTTCGGGGCAGACCATCAAAATCCTGCGTAACAAGGTCAAGAATATTGATGGGCGCAAGAGCGACGGCAAGGGTGGCTACAACGGTCAGCGCTATTACGTTCAGTTTGCTCAGATCGCCAAAGTTCAGGGAGTCGCCGGCGTTGAGATTGCGTGGAACGAGGTAATCAACGAGCCGGGCAAGAGCTCTCTGGAGGAGAACATCAATCTGTACTCCACCAGCGGTACCTCCAGCAGCCGTATTCAGATTCATGACAATTACATTCAGGGCGCTTTTGCTGTTGACCCCTTAGATGGCTCCTACTCTGGTGGTGGCATCATGCTGGGCGACGGCCCGGTAGGCAACATGACAGAGGCGGGTGGCTACGTAGACGTTTATAACAACCAGATTGTCAGCACCTCCAATCAAGGCGTTGGCATTGCTGGAGGACACGATCACAAGGTGTTCAACAACCGTATTTTGTCGAGTGGCCGCCTGCCTACCGGCCAGATCAATAAGGCTCAGAACGTCGGTATCTATGTCTGGGACATTAATAACGGCCAACGCAGCAAGACTTGGTTTAACAACACAGTCCACGACAATCTGATTGGTTGGACTCGCGTGAATAGCAACAACAGTACCTGGTTCAACAACACCTGGTTCGCTGACTGCACCAGCACCTGCTACAACAACACCTCCTGGTCCGGCACGGTAACGCTGGAGACCGAGAAGCAGGAGTACCAGTTGTGGCAGAGCAAGTTCCGCGCCGCGGGCATGAGCGTCGGCTCGAACTGAGTTCCAAAGAACAGCGGGCCTCCATTGCCTGGGCCACAACGAAGAGTGGGTCTGCTACATACGGCAGACCCACTCTTCGTCCTGTAGGAAGGATGGTGGATGAACTCTATCCGTCCCGATCCATTTGGCCTTTCAGCAGAAGGCCAGTGGGACGGGTGCCTGTGCCTCAGTTGCGGGTCATCTCCAGCGGAACGACCCATTCGTCGAATTCCGCGTCTGTGACGTAACCCAGACCCAGCGCCGCTTCCTTCAGGCTGCTGCCTTCCTTGTGTGCTTTCTTGGCAATGGCCGCCGCCTTGTCGTAGCCGATATGCTTGTTCAGGGCGGTGACCTGCATCAGGTTGATGTCCAGATTGTGCTGGATCTTGTCCAGATTCGGCTGAATACCGGCCGCGCAGTGGTCATTGAAGGCCAGGCAGGCGTCGCTGATCAGGCGGATGCTTTCCAGCACCGCGTGCACCATCACCGGCTTGAAGACGTTGAGCTGGAAGTTGCCCTGTGAGCCCGCGAAGGCCACGGTGGCGTCGTTGCCGAACACGCGCGTCGCTACCATCGTCAGCGCCTCGCTCTGCGTCGGGTTGACCTTGCCAGGCATGATGCTGGAGCCGGGCTCGTTTTCAGGAATGGTGATCTCGCCGATGCCGTTGCGGGGGCCGGACGCCAGCCAGCGCACGTCGTTCGCCATCTTCATCAGCGCGCCTGCGAGGGTTCGCAACGCGGCAGAGGTCTGCACCAGGGCGTCGTGGGCGCTCAGGGCGGCGAACTTGTTCTCGGCGCTGCGGAAGGCGAAGCCGGTTTCGGCCTCGTACTTCTTCGCGGCCAGATCACCGAATTGTGGATGCGCGTTCAGGCCCGTGCCCACCGCCGTTCCACCAATCGCCAGATCCAGCAGGCCTTCCCCGGCGTGCCGCACCTCGGCCAGCGCGTAATCCAGCTGCGCCACCCAGCCGCCGATTTCCTGACCCAGCGTGATGGGGGTGGCGTCCTGTAGGTGGGTGCGGCCCACCTTCACAATGCCCGCGAATTCCTCGGCCTTGGCGTGCAGGGTGCCCCGCAATTTGCCCACGTCGCCGTACAACCGCTCGTTCAGTTCCAGCACCACGGCAATGTGCATGGCGGTGGGAAAGGTGTCGTTGCTGCTCTGGCCCCGGTTGACGTGATCGTTGGGATGCACCGGCTTCTTGCTGCCCATCTCGCCGCCCGCGATCTCAATGGCGCGGTTGGAGATGACCTCGTTGGAATTCATGTTGCTCTGGGTGCCCGATCCGGTCTGAAAGACCACCAGCGGAAAGTGATCGTCCAGTTTCCCGGCGATCACCTCGTCGGCGGCCTGCACGATCAGATCGGCCACATCCTGCGGAAGTTCGCCCAGTTCGGCATTGGCCTGCGCCGCCCCCTTCTTCAGGATGCCCAGCGCCCGGATGATCGGGCGGCCCCACACGAAGGTGTCGCGGCCAATCGGGAAGTTGTGGATGCTGCGCTCGGTCTGTGCGCCCCAGTAGCGGTCGGCAGCCACGTCCAGCGTGCCCATCGTGTCGGATTCTTTACGGGTTTGGGTCATGGAGAAGAGTTTAGAACAGGAGAGGGACGGGATTTACAGGTCCCAGCGGCTGAGATTGCCAGGCCACAGCAGGCTCAGGCCGCTACCGTATCGGGAACCAACCTTCAGGGCCTCCCCTTCCCCCCAGCCGATGTGGAGTTGCCCCAGAACTTTTTCTTGAAACGTCAACTGCATCCAGGGGCGTGCAGCAATTGCGCTGACCCACCGGAGCTGCGCGCCACTGACTCCGATCTGACAGCGCGCCAGCACCCCACGCGCCACAGCTGCAAGCGCTTGTTTCTGAACGGCAGTGGTCAGCGGCTCGTCAACCCACAGCAGCACCGAGTTGATCTGTCCGCCGAAATCTGTCGTTCCCAGCGAGCCCAGTATTTCGGTGGTGCTGGAGCCGACCCATATTTGTATCTGGTGGGTGGCCCCCTTAGAAAACGGTGGCGCAAATTCATGCACGTCGTTGACTCCCGGAATCTGTTTTAAAGCTTTCAGGCGCGTCAAGGGCTGAGCTGGCTCCGCGCCGCCTGCCTGAGTCCCCGCGCAAAGGGTCAAGCTGAGGCAACAGAGGGTTTTCACCATCAGAGCCACTCTTCCAGCCAGCCCAGATACTCCTCCAGCCGCTTGATGCGCCGGTCTGGGCGGCCCGCGCGGGACAGCTCGTGGTTTTCTTCCGGAAAGCGCACGAAGCGCACCGGAACGCCGTGCAGGGTCAGGGCGGCGTACCACTGCTCGGCCTGCTCGATGGGACAGCGGTGATCGAGGACGCTGTGCACGATCAGCGTGGGCGTCTTGACGTTCTCCACGTATTGCAGCGGGCTCATGTCCCACAGCCGCAGGGCGTCGGCGCGGCGGTGGAAGTTCAGGCCCAGCTCGTCTTCCCAGAAGCGCAGCCCGATGTCGGACGTGCCGCCGAAGCTCAGCAGATTGCAGATGCTGCGGTCGGTGATGGCCGCCTGGAACCGCGTGGTGTGCCCCGTGATCCAGTTGGTCATGAAGCCGCCGTAGCTGCCGCCCATCACGGCGCTGCGGTTGCCATCCAGACGCGGGTGGGCTTCCAGGCAGCGGTCGAAGAAGTTCAGCAGGTCGTCCGCGTCGGGGCCGCCCCAGCGTCCGTGGATGTCGTCCACCCACGCCTGACCGTAGCCGGCACTGCCGCGCGGGTTGCTGTAGCACACGCCGTAGCCGCGCGCCGCGAACAGCTGGAATTCGTGCATGAAGGCGTGGCCGTAATCGGTGTGCGGGCCGCCGTGGATGCTCAGGATCGAGGGCACTTTCGCCTCGCCCCCCGGCAACAGCACCCAGCCCTCGCCCTCGCCCAGGTCGTTCTGGAAGGTCACGCGTTCGGGGGGACGCGCCGGGAAGGTCAGGCGCTCATGCAGATTCGTGACCTGCTGGCCGTTCAGCTCTACTTCGGGGAAGCGGTCGGCGCGCTCGCGGATCAGGGCCACGCCGCCGCTCCGCGCGGTGAAGGAGGGAATCACGGTCTGGGCGTCGTGATCGTGTGGGGTGACCTCGCCGTCCAGGGTCACGCGGAACAGGCCGCAGCTGCCGCGCACGGTGCTGGAAAAGAGCAGCGTGTGCTCGTTCAGCCACACCGGCTTTTCGGGCAGCGCCCCGACATGGCAGTCCCCGCCCACCATGTTGCCGACGCCGTGATCGTGGCCCTCGTCCAGTCGCCGCCACGAACCGTCTGCCTCGAACAGAAACAGGTGGCTGTTCTCCGGGCTGCCCTTGCCTTCGGGGCGGCCCACCAGCACGAAGCGCCCCCCGTCCGGGTGTGGAATCAGCGCCCCAATGCCTGAGTTCCAGTGCGTGAGCTGCGTGGGCTGGCCCTCCAGCGGCAACTGCCAGACCTCCTGCTGGCCCTGGGTGGCCGCCAGTTCATCGGCGCTGGACACGAACAGCACGCCGTCCGAATCCGGCTGCCACGTATAACTGTTGATCTCGGTGTCGGGGGTATGCCACTCGGTCACGGTGTCGGCCCCGATGTCGTAGCGCCACAGCCGGGCCGGGCGTTCGGGCAGCCAGTCGCGCCCGTTGAAGCGGTAGCGCGGGCGGGTGATGACGCGGGCCTCGCCGCGCTCGTCGCGCTTGTCCTCGTCGTCGGCGCCGCTGAAAAAGGCCAGGAAGCGTCCGTCGGGGCTG
Source organism: Deinococcus radiopugnans ATCC 19172 (assembly GCF_006335125.1). Classification (NCBI taxonomy): domain Bacteria; kingdom Thermotogati; phylum Deinococcota; class Deinococci; order Deinococcales; family Deinococcaceae; genus Deinococcus; species Deinococcus radiopugnans. Next base: position 89,476 of record NZ_VDMO01000008.1, on the reverse strand, counting down.
AACTGCACGTCCTGCACGGCCCCCTTAAACCCGGTCACGCGCCGGGCCTCGCCGCCGCCCAGGGGCAGCAGATACAGCTGCCCACCCCGCCCGTTGACGGTTCGCACAAAGGCCAGGGTCTCACCGTCCGGTGACCAGCGCGGCGAGCTGTCACGGCCCTCGCTGTGGGTCAGCTGCCGTGCCGGGCCGCCGTCACTCAGCCACAGGTGGGTTTTGTAGCGCGGTCTGGCGAACTCCGCGTCCGTTTTCTGCGGGTCTTCCTCCTCCACGCGGGCCAGCACGAAGGCCACTTTGCCGCCGTCCGGACTGACCTGCGGATCGGAGGGAAAGGCCAGGGCAAGCAGGCTGTCGGGACCGGGCAATGAATTGGACATGGCCTGCAGGATAACCCGTCCTGCAGCCTCCCACGCGATTTTTTCACCTCAGACGATCAGCGATTCATGACGAAATGGTCAAGACCAATTGAGTCCAAACTCCCGTTCATCAGAAAAGGGTCAGCTAGGCTAGACAGACCGGCACCACCGACTCCACCTCTCAGGTACAGCCCCGTTTCGCGGCGCGGCGTCGATGTTCCGGCGTTCATGTCCGCTGGTCTGGCCTGCCGTTCTGGAGCTGCAGCGATGCCCGCAGATCAAAGCACCCCCATCTTCGTTTCCGTCTTTCTGGAGGCCCGTTATGACTGCTCCTCAACCCTCATCCGCCCGCACCCAGCAGCCTGCCCCCAAGGCCACGCCGCTGGCTGTTCGCTCCCCGACCAGACCGGCCCAGACCCCGCCCGCCCTGCAGGACCTGCAGTGCAGTTGGGTGCCTGGGACCACCAGCGTCGTGCGGCTCAAGATCAGCGCGGAGCGCGGCGAGACCCGAACCCTGGAAGTCACCTGCACCCACCTGGGCCGGATTTTTGGCAAGGAAGTGGTGCACGACCTGTACCTCAAGGGCCGCGCGAAGTTCAGGGCCACGCCCCAGCAGATCGCCCTGCTCACCTAAGCGCCCCGCAGACCTTCGGGGCAGACCGCCGGCTTTCGGCGCCGCGCCGGAGGTCTCTTTTGCTGAACTTCAGGCCGTGCCGACGGTCTGGCAGGCCGGGGTAGCATGCGGCCATGTCATCTTCAGCCGACCATCCTGAACTGAACGCCATGCTGCACGATCTGCGGACGCTGGTCGAGATCGAGTCGCCGTCCAGCGATCTGGCCGCCATCTCGCGCGTCATGGACGTGATGGAACAGTGGGCGCGCGATCTGGGCGCCGAGACGCACGCCCTGCCCGGCGGCACCCGCCTGTTCAACTTTGGAACCGTCTACAATGAGAAGCCGATTCTGGTGCTGACCCATGCCGATACCGTGTGGCCGCATGGCACCCTGGCAACCATGCCCTGGCGCCAGGAGGGCGACCGGTTGTACGGTCCGGGCACCTACGACATGAAAGCCGGCATCGTCGGGCTGTACCACGCCCTGCGCACGCTGCGGCACCGCTGGCCTGCGGGCGGCGTGCAGGTGCTGGTGTCACCGGACGAGGAGACGGGCAGCGCCAGCAGCCGCGCGCACATCGAGGCCGCCGCCCGCAACGCCCGCGCCGTGCTGGTGGTGGAACCGCCCGTGGCCGACAGCCACCACCTGAAAACCGGACGCAAGGGCACCGGGCATTTCTCGCTGCACTTTCACGGCGTCGCCAGCCACGCCGGCAACAAGCCCGAGGAGGGGGCCAGCGCCATCACGGCGGCGGCCAAAGCCGTCCTGGCGGTGCAGGCGCTGGCCCGTCCGGAGGTCGGCACCACCATCAGCGTGGGGCTGATCCGGGGCGGCAGCGCCGTCAACGTGGTGCCGGCCGAATGCGTGCTGGACTTGGACCTGCGCGTGGCCACCCTGGCCGAGGCCGAACGCGTTACCGCCGCCGTGCAGGCCCTGACCCCCGACGACCCGCGCGTCACGCTGACCATCCGGGGCGGCCTGAACCGTCCGCCCTTCGAGCAGGGCGAGGACACCATGCGCCTGTTCGGGCAGGCCCAGGCCATCGCGCAGGAGCTGGGGTTCACGGTGGGTCATGAGTTCGTGGGGGGCGGCAGCGACGGGAATTTTACCGCGCCGCTGTCGCCCACCCTGGACGGCCTGGGCGCCCCCGGCGACGGGGCACATGCCAGCCACGAACACGTCCGCCTGGACCGCTGGCCTGACCATGTGCGGCTGCTGACCCGCCTGCTGCAAGAAATCTGAGTTGTTCCCTGGTCACGCCCGGAGGCCCCATGTTCAACCTGTTCCGCAAACCGCCCGCCAACCCCAACGTCAAGCAGGACGACGCCCAGACCTTCCGCGTGCGCGTCCGCACGGCGCGGCACGGCGAGATCGTCGAGTTCCGCTTTACCAAGGGAGCGCACATCGGCATCGACGACGACGGCAACTACGTGTTCCGCAAGCCGGTGGTCTCGCCGCAGCATCTGGACCGGGGCGAGCTGGTGGTGCAGTTCAACAACCGCTATCAGGTGCTGTCCACCAGCGGCGATGGGGTAGATTTCGTGCCGGTGGCCGAGTGGGAAGACTGAAGCCATGACTGCCGAACCCCACCCTTTGGACGTGCTGCGCGCCGAGGCCCGGACCACCGACGTGCCCACTGTCCGCCGCCAACTGGATGAGCTGAGCGCCCGGCATGCCGAGGTGTTGGAGTCGGCCCACTGGGGCGCAGGGGCCGAGGACACCCTGCGCGGCAGCATCGGCATGGAACGCAAGATGGGCATGGAGATGCGCATCGGTCTGGGCGACGAGTGGGACCGACTGCCGCTGCGCAGAACTGCCCCGCTGGCCGACATGACCCTGCCCGAACTGCTGGCCGAGGCACGGGCGGGCCGCCAGCACCTGCTGCTGGTGCTGGATACCCTGTTGCGGGCCGCAGAGAAACGCGAGGTCCGGGTGTGGTGCCTCGGCGAGGAAGTGCCGCCAGACCTCTATCTTCTGGGCCTTCGCCGTCGCCTGGGTGCCCTGGCCGAACGCGTGGCCGGGACACGGCAGGACTGTCCCTCTGAATAGAGGAGACGCCTGAACAGCAGGACGCCACCGGAGGGAGTTCTTCCGGTGGCGTCCTGCTGGGGAATCAGGCGAGGGGCGGCAAGGCCATCCGGTCCGAGCGTGGCGCGACGATCCACAGTACGCCGTAGGCCACGATCACGACGGGGGTCAGCGGGGGAATCAGGACGCCGCCCACCGCCACCAGCACCCGCAGCAGCGAGAGATCCATCTGCGGAGCGTAGCTGCGCTGCAAGCCCGCCACCACGCCGCCCAGCACTTTTCTGTTCATGTCGCGAATCAGCTTCTTTTCCATGCGCGCAGTTTGCGCCGCGCATGAACTGTGCGAAACAGCCTTTTGGTGGATGGTTTTCCTCCATCGAAAGTCAGGCCGATTCTTGCTTCAGGGTCAGCGTGCAGCGTCCCAACCCCACCTCGGCGCTGGCCTCAGCGCGGTCTTCGGGCGTGGTGGCCACCTCGAAAACGGCCAGGGCTACCTCCAGCAAGGGGGGCAACCCTTCCAGCGGGGCGGCGGCCAGCACGCCCCCAAAGCGCTGCCCCTCCAGCGGGCCGACGTAGGCGCAGGCCAGCGCCAGTCCGCCGTCCTGCGCGTCGGCCACGTCAAGGGCGATCAGTGAGGCGTGCGCCACGTCGAGCAGCATGACCCCCCGATCCGCGAGGTAGCTGACGGGCGTGCCCTGCGGCGGCTGGCGGCCCAGGCGCAGCGTGGTCTGGAACGTCTCGCCTTCGGCGGTCACGGCCTCCAGCGTCCAGACCTGACCCGGCTGAAGGGGACTGCGGGGCGGCGCGGCGGATGGTGCCGCCCCCTGGGCCAGTCCGGTGGCGCAGACAAGAAGCAGCAGGGTCAGGGGCAGGCGCATCCCACAGGCTAACGCCTCACCATGCCCTAGTCTGGGGCCATGAATGCCAAGGGTGAACTGATCGCGCGCCTGCTCAACCAGGGGCAGGGGACGCCGATCTTCGAGGCGCAGCTGCACGGCCCCCCGCACGAGCGCACCTTCCGCGTGCAGGTGATCGCCGGCGGGCACGTGCTGGGCGTGGGCGGCGAGGGCCGCAGCAAGAAGGACGCCGAAAGGCTGGCGGCAGAGGCGGCCCTGCGCGCCCTGGACGGCGTCAGTGACGCGCAGTTGGATGCGCAGTTGCCGGATGATGAGGCCCAATCTTCCGTCCAGTCCCGGCCTCCCGTCCGCTGGCCGATCTACTCCGGCGTGCTGGAAGCGGCGCTGGAGGCGGCCCTTGACCTCGCCTCCGAGGACGCCACGCTGGACGAGGTGCGTGCCGACGCCGCCCGGCTGTACCGCGATCTGCTGGCTGATCTGGGCCACGGCCCGGAAGACGGCCAGTGAAGGAGGGCACCATGCAAAACAGCGCCGTGGGTTGGCCGTGGCGTCCGGCAGGCGTGCTGTTCGACATGGACGGTGTGCTGACCGCCAACAACGCCTTTCACCGTCAGGCGTGGCAGGAGGTGGCCGCCGAGGTGCTGAACCTGAGCCTGACCGAGCATGACCTGGACACCAAGGTGGACGGTGGCCGCAACCCGGAGATCATCGAGCGCCTGACCGGCCAGTATCCGGACGCCGAACTGATCGCCCGCTTCCACGAGGCCAAGGAGGGGCGTTACCGCGATCTGGCCCTGGGTCAGCTGCGTGAAGTGGCGGGCCTGAGCAGCTACCTCGACGCCCTGGAAGGGCGCGGCATTCCCTACAGCCTGGTCACCAGCGCCGACCGGGTGAACGTGGACTTCGGCATGGGGGCGCTGGGCCTGGGCGAACGCTTCGGCACCCGCGTGCTGGGCGAGGACGTCACGCGCGGCAAACCGCACCCCGAACCGTTCCTGCTGGGCGCACAGCGGCTAGGCCTGAACGCCGCCGACTGTCTGGCCCACGAGGACGCCGTCAACGGGGTCAGGAGTGCGGCCGGGGCCGGCTGCCGCGTCGTGGCGCTGACCACCACCTCTTCCGAACAGGCGCTGCTGGACGCGGGCGCGTCGCTGGCGGTGCCGGACTTCACGAACTGGGCGACGTGGCTGGCCTGACGCCAAGCCCCTCTTGAAAGGCGCGGACGCCGAGGCCCGCGCCGCCGCCCACCTGTTGGGACTGGGCCGCGAGATTCTGGCCCGCAATTACCGCATTCCCGGCGGTGAAATCGACATCGTTTCCCGCGAGGCTGGGGAAATGCTGGTCTTCACCGAGGTGCGCCAGCGCCGTCAGACCCGCTACGGCAGCGCCGCCGAGAGCGTCACGCCGCGCAAGCTGGCGCTGATGCGCCGCGCCGCGCTGACCTACCTGACCCGTGAACTGGGCCGCGACGATCTGCCGTGCCGCCTGGAAGTGCTGACCATTGACGGCGCGGCGGAGACCGGCGCCATTGGGTTGCTGGACGTGCTGGAATAACGCCCGCCCAGCAGCCTAGCCCATCGATTCCGCAAAGATCCGCGCCAGATCGTCCGCCGTGGGCGTGCGCGGGGCCACGTTCAGCAGGCGCTGCTGCTTCATGGCCCCGTCCACCAGCGCGGGAATGTCCGAATCGTCGTAGCCGAATTCGCGCACGCCCAGCGGAGCATTCACGTCGCGCATCAGTGAGAGCAGCGCCTCTGGCAGGGCGTCGCGGTCATCCTCCGCATAGCTTTGCCCGGTCAGCATGGTGGCCGCCGCGAGGTGCCGGGCCGGAGCGCTGTCGAAGGTGAAGCGGAAGGCGGCAGGCGCGGTGACGATCACGCTGAAGCCGTGCGGCACGAAGTTCCTGGTGCCGGGGTAGCCGGGGTGGCGGTAGTCGTGTTTAAGGCCCGCGATCGGGTATGCGCAGGCGTGCGGAATATGCACCCCCGCCGAGCCGAAGCCCACGCCCGCCATGGTGGCCGAGAGCATCATGGCGCCCCGGGCCTCCTCGTCCGCCGCGTCCCTCACCGCGCGGCGCAGGAACTGGCCGCCGTTGCGGATGGCCTGCGCGGACCACAGGTCAGCCACCGGATTGCTGCCCTGGTACGGGGGCCGTTCACCGGGCGTGGCCGGACGCGGGCGCGAGGTGTACGGGCGGCTCAGGTAGCTCTCGGCGGCGTGGCACACCACGTCCAGCCCTGCCGAGGCGATCACGGCGGGCGGGGCGCTGCGGGTCAGCTGCGGGTCCACGATGGCCTGCGCGGGCCGCAGGCGGCGGTGGCTGATGCCGGTCTTGATGCGCAGTTCCGGCAGATCCAGGATGGCGACGGTGGTGGCCTCCGAGCCGCTGCCGGGGGTGGTGGGCAGGGCGAGCAGCGGGCGCAACGCCTCGCCCGGCTGCCGGCCTCTGCCTACCGGCGCGTTCACGTACTCCATGATCGCCCCCCCGTCCGAGACCACCAGATTCGCCACCTTGGCGATGTCGATGGCGCTGCCGCCACCCAGCGCGGCGAAGGCATCTGCCCCAGCGGCCCGCGCCGCCGCCACCGCCCGCTCGAAACACGCCAGCGTCGGCTCGGTCTCCACGTCCGAGTACACGGTGACGTCAATGCCCTCGGCCCGGACACTGTCCAGCACGGGTTCGGCCAGACCCAGGCGCCGCACCTCCGGATCGATCACAAAAAAGACCCGCCGCGCTCCCAGCCGCCCCAGTTCCCAGCCGGTCTCCAGCGCCGCGCCGGGGCCGAACTTGACCGGCGTGGCCTCCACGGTAAAAATCGTTTCCCGCTCGTCGTTCATTTTTGCCCCCTGATAGGGCCGACTGTAGCAACTGCGGCGTAGTCTGGGCGGCATGTGGCACCAACGCGAGTTGACCCTCCGGCCCCACCCGCGCGGCTTCCACCTCATTACGCGCGAGGTGGTCTCGGCGCTGCCCGAACTGGCCGGGGTGCGGGTGGGCCTGCTGCACGTCTTCATCCAGCACACCTCCGCCAGCCTGACGGTGAGCGAGAACGCCAGCCCCGACGTGCGGCGCGACTTCGAGCGCTACTTCAATCACGCCGTGCCCGACGGCTGGGCGGGGTTTGAACACACCCTGGAGGGCGACGACGACATGGCCGCGCACATCAAGGCCAGCGTGCTGGGCGTCAGCCTGAGCCTGCCGGTGCGGGACGGGCGGCTGGCGCTGGGGACGTGGCAGGGCATCTATCTGTGTGAACACCGCAACAGTGGCGGAGCGCGGCGGCTGGTGCTGACGCTGATGGGAGAGGCGGACTGAGGGGGCACCCCTCCCGGCCAGCGACACCCCCACCCCCTACACAACCTCACCCCACCTGCGCCGCCATCCGTTAAGCTGAGGCACGGTGCCGTGCGCCGTGTTTTTTTTTGCTCGTGCCGCAAGGGCCAGGGCAGGACGAGGCAAGTCTGCGCGCATGGCCGAGGGGCTGAGATGCCTGGAATTGCAATTTTAGGGGCGCAGTGGGGCGACGAGGGCAAGGGAAAGATCACCGATTTCCTGGCCCCACAGGCGGAGTTCGTGGTGCGCTTTCAGGGCGGCGCGAACGCCGGGCATACGGTGACGGCGAAGGGCCAGACCTTCAAGCTGAACCTGTTGCCCAGCGGTGTGCTGCATCTCGGCGCGGTCAGCATCCTGGGTGACGGCATGGTCATCGACGCCGACAAGTTTCTGGAGGAACGCCAGAATCTGATGAACGCGGGCATCGATCCGGAGCTGCGGATCAGTGACCGCGCCCATCTGGTCTTGCCGCACCACAAGTACGTGGACGGCCGCAAGGATTTCGTGGGCACCACCGGGCGCGGCATCGGCCCGGCGTATGCCGACCGTGCCCGGCGCGTGGGCCTGCGCTTCGGCGATCTGGCCGACGACGCGGTGCTGCGTGAGCGCCTGGAACGGCTGCTGGAGGCCAAACCCAACAGCACCCGCGACGCGGGCTGGACTTCAGTGGAGGTGGCCCTGGACGCCCTGGCCCCCACCCGCGAGGCGCTGCTGCCCTTCGTGCAGGACACCGGGGCGCAGCTGCGGCAGGCCATCGCCGAGGGCCGCAACGTGCTGTTCGAGGGCGCGCAGGCCACCCTGCTGGACCTGAACTACGGCACGTATCCGTTCGTGACCAGCAGCCACCCCACCGTGGGCGGCATTCTGGTGGGCGCGGGCGTGAACCACAAGGCGCTGCACCGGGTCTACGGCGTCGCCAAGGCCTTCAACACCCGCGTCGGGCACGGCCCCTTCGTCACCGAGGTCACGGGCGACGAGGAAATCCTGCGCCTGCGCGGCGACGGCAGCCAGCCCTGGGACGAGTACGGCACCACCACCGGCCGCCCGCGCCGGGTGGGCTGGCTGGATCTGGCGTTGCTGAAGTACGCCGTGGACGTGAACGGCCTGGACGGGCTGGTCATCAATAAGATGGACATTCTGGCCGGCCTGGACATCATTCCGGTCTGCGTGGCCTATGACGAAGGCGGCCAGCCGGTGTACAAGAACATGCCCGGCTGGGCCACCACCGACGGCGCGGACAGCCGCGATACGCTGCCCAAAGAGGCCCAGGCGTACCTCGACCTGATCGAGGAAACCGTGGGCTGCCCCGTGGTGATCTTCTCCTGCGGCCCGGCCCGCGAGCAGACCTACGGCGCGGTGAGCTGGAACTGAGCTGAGGGCCAGGGGCGGGCGCGGCTACCTCTGCGCCTGCCCTTCCTCTTCCAGCACCCGCTTGAGCAAAACTGGATCGTCGGTCAGGATGCCGTCCACGCCCATGCGGATCAGGCGGCGCATGGTGGCCTCGTCGTTGATCGTCCAGACCTGCACCGACACGCCCCGGCGGTGCATGGCCTTCAAGAAAGAGGGCGTCACCACCGTGATGCCGCCGCCCGTCAGCGGCACCTGGGCCGACCGACCGGGCAGCGGCGCGAGTCCAGCCAACCCCACCTTGCTCAGCAACACCAGCGGGCGCAGTTCCTTCTCGGTCATGCTGGTTAGGACTTCGGGGCAGGCGGCGCGGAAATCCTGCATCGCCACATCGCTGAAGCTGGACACCACCACGCGCGCCGTGGCCCCCGCGTCCCGCAGCGCCTGACAGAAAGGCACGCCTAGGCTGGGACTGACCTGCTTGATCTCAATGGACAGCGGCATGTCGGGGAACGCGCCCAGCAGTTCCGCCAGCGTGGCGACGCGCACCCCCTGGCCCCGGAAGGGAAAGGTCTGGCCGCCGTCGAGCGAGAGGGTAGAGCCCGCGTCGGCCGCCTGCACCTGCTCAAGCGTCATGTCCTCGATCCGGCCCTGCGTGTCGGTCAGGCGGTTTAGCGTGTCGTCGTGCGACAGCACCAGTACGCCGTCTTTGGTGGCGTGCATGTCGGTGTCCAGCATATTCACGCCCAGCGCCGCCGCGTTGCGAAAGGCCAGCATGGTGTTGCTGGGCCACCGCAATTCACCGCCCTGGTGGGCCACGTTCCACACGCGCCCGGTGATCAGAGGATTGGGCTCCTCCGTCCCGGACGGACGGCCACCACACGCCCCCAGCAGGCCCAGCAGCCCCACAGCCAGCAAGCCCATCTCTGCCCAACCCCGCTTTTTCATACAGTCAGTTTAGCCGGATGCCCACCGGTTTACAGGTCTGCGGGGGCGTGCTAGTATTCTTTGCGCTGGAGAGGAAAGCCCTGCCAGAAGGCGGCTTGCAGTTCGGCGCTGTAGCCAAGTGGTAAGGCAGAGGTTTGCAAAACCTCCACCACCGGTTCGAATCCGGTCAGCGCCTCCAATATTCCCACCCTTTTTCAGATCCGTAGCTCAGGGGTAGAGCACTACATTGACACTGTAGGGGTCAGCAGTTCAAATCTGCTCGGGTCTACCACACCGGAAACCTCCGCTCAGGCGGGGGTTTTTCCTTGGCTGCCGTGGACCGGGGCTCAGGGGGCACCTCATAAAGGCCCGCGAAATGAGCAGGATCTCAGCCGCCAATGAAGCGATTCGTAATGGGCAGCGCCGGGCCGCACTGACATACTGCTGCGTATGGTGAGTCTCCTTCTGATCGTGCTGTTCGGCGTTGCGGCCATTGCGCTGCTGCTGGCCCCACGGCCCACGAGGCGGCTCGTTCCGGTGGCCCGGATGCAGACCCGCAATTTCGCCAGCACGCCCACTCGTGACCGCTCAGCGACCATGCCCGTGGGCCACAAGGTGTCACGCATCGGCTGATCGGCTGCTGTTGGTGTCCTGATTCACTGACTGAGGTGGCACCCTGAGTGGGTGGTCCGCCCATTTCTTTGAGGCGCCCTCACACATCCGGCCCAGGCCCCGGAGGCTCTATGATCCGGGGAATGCCGCTCCCCTTTCATTACCTCCTCGTGGATGACAGTCTGCAGGATCAGTTGCTCGCTCAGGAAGCGTTCGATCATCTGTGTCCGGAGTGCGTGCTGACCTGCGTGGGCAGTGGCCGCGAGGCGCTGGCACTGCTGCACAGCCCCGAGTTCCAGCCCGACGTGGTGCTGCTGGACCTGAACATGCCAGGAATGAGCGGATTCGAACTGCTGCGCGAGATGAAGAAAGCTCCGCGGCTGGTGCATATTCCGGTGGTGATCCTGTCCACCTCCAGCGCCCAGCAGGACGTGAGCGAGGCCTATACCCTGCATGCCAGCTCCTATCTGGTGAAGTCGTCGAGCTTCGCTGGTTTTCTGGAACAGCTGGAGAAGGTCCTGCACTACTGGCAGGCCAGCCGAACCGTTAACCACGGCGGCTAACCCGGTCAGGTGGGCCTGATGGATACACTTCTCTACGGTGGCCTCTGTGTCCAAGCGAGGATGTGCACTGGCAGGGGGGCTGCCCCTTCTGATACGAATTCCGTTTGTAACGCGGTAGAAATCGGGACAGCGCCGATGTCTACACTCCACGTCCGGAACCCGTTTTTCTCCTGCTCGCTACGCTCGGATTTCCAGGTGTTTTTAACACCTTTCAATCGGAGTCCGTGTGGCCTCCCAGATTTAGCGCCGGTCCCGCCGAATACAGCACAGCGCCCACCCCCGCAGGAGTGAGCGCCGTTCGCTGAATATTAAAAGCTCAGGCGGTAACGAGTGCGCGTTCCAGGCCGAACAGACGGTCGTCCACGGCCAGCGGCTCGTTGCCCGCCTTGATGGTGGCGGCCAGCGCCTTGATCTCGGGGAACAGCTTGGTGAAGTAGAAGCGTGCGGTCTGCACCTTGCCCAGGTAGAAGCCGTCCTTGTCCTGTCCGGCGTCGATCTTGTCCTGGGCGATCTTCGCCATGCGGGCCCACAGGTAGCCGTACACGACGTGGCCGAAGAAGCGCAGGTAGTCCACGGCGGCGGCATTGACCTCGTCGGCACCCTCGGGGCCACTCATGGCTTTCTGGCCCACCACCATGGTGATGCTGCCCAGTTGCTGCGAGGCCTTGCCCAGCGCCGTAACGTACTCGCCGATGTGCTCGTCGTCCTCGTGGGCGTCCACGAATTCCTGCAGGATGCCGGCCAGTTTCTGCAGCTTCTTGCCGCCGTCCATCAGCACCTTGCGGCCCAGCAGGTCCAGCGCCTGAATGCCGTTGGTGCCCTCGTAGATCTGCCCGATGCGGGCGTCGCGCACGAACTGCTCCATGCCCCACTCGCGGATGTAACCGTGGCCGCCGAACACCTGCTGGCTCTGCACGGCGATGTTGAAGCCGTTGTCGGTCATGAAGGCCTTGGCAATCGGCGTCAGCAGCGCCACCAGATCGCCGGCTTCCTTGCGGGCGGCCTCGTCGGGGTGGTGGTGCTCGGTGTCGATGCTCAGGGCCAGCCACATCGCCATGGCGCGGCCCGCTTCGGTGTAGGCCTTGCCGGTCAGCAGCATGCGGCGCACGTCGGGGTGGACGATGATGGGATCGGCACTCTCACTGGGGTTGACGCGCGGGGTGTGGCGCATCTGCAGGCGGTCCTTGGCGTAGGTCAGCGCGTTCTGGTACGCCACCTCGCCCAGACCCAGGCCCTGCAAACCGGTGCCCAGGCGGGCGGCGTTCATCATGATGAACATGTGGTTCATGCCCTTGTTGATCTCGCCGACCAGGAAGCCGGTGGCGCCGTCGAAGTTCAGCAGGGCAGTGGCGTTGCCGTTGATGCCCATCTTGTGTTCCAGGCTGCCGCAGACCACGCCGTTGCGCTCGCCCACCCCGCCGTCGGCGGTGGGCAGGTACTTGGGCACCAGAAACAGGCTGATGCCCTTGGTTCCCTCGGGGCTGCCTTCCAGACGCGCCAGCACCAGATGCACGATGTTCTCGGCCATGTCGTGTTCGCCCGCGCTGATGAAGATCTTGGTGCCGCTGATGGCGTAGGTGCCGTCGCCGTTGTCTGTGGCTTTGGTGCGGATGATGCCCAGGTCGGTGCCCGCGTGTGGCTCGGTCAGGCACATGGTCCCGGTCCACTCGCCGGAGACGATCTTGGGCAGGTACAGGTCTTTCAGCTCGTCGCTGCCCACCGCGTGCAGGGCCGAGTACGCGCCGTGGCTCAGGCCGGGGTACATGCTCCAGGCCACGTTGGCGCTGTTCAGCAATTCCACCAGCACGTTGCTCACCAGATGGGGCATGCCCTGGCCGCCGTAGTTCGGATCGGCGTCCAGCGCGGTCCAGCCGGCCTTGCGGTACTTGTCGTAGGCGGCCTTGAAGCCGTCCGGAGTGGTCACCTCCCCGTCGTCGTGGCGCACACAGCCCTGCTGATCGCCCACCACGTTCAGCGGCACCAGTTCGCCTTCCACGAAGCGGGCGGCCTCGTCCAGCACCTGTTCCATCAGGGCGGCGTCGGCGGTCTCGTTCTCGGCGTAGTACGGCATCTTCGCCAGTTCGGCGGGAGCGTCCAGCAGTTCGTTGATCAGAAACTTGATGTCGCGCAGCGGTGCTTTGTAGGTCGGCATGCAGACTCCTTGTGGTGCAGGACCCATGCCCCTGTTGGCACGATACCCGGCACTGTAGTTTAGACCGAGTATAAAACTTTTGGCGCCGAAAGTCACGCGGATCCGGTGGGCCAGTCTTTATCAATGGCCCCTTTTCTTGAGGGCTGGGGTAAAGCTCGGGGTGGTTGGCCTCGGACCCCTTTCAGATGACCAGGACCGCTCACGAAAATGACCCTGGGCCTGTCTTGTCTTAATCTTCGGCCTTGTGGCGGCTGAAGGTACATCTGCCCCTCACACCGTCCGATTCGAGTATCCTGCTGGAGATCATGAATTATCCGAGCCTGGTCTGGCACCTCAAACGCACCGAGCTGTTTGCCGACCTTGAACTTGCCGAGTTGGAGAAGGTGGCGGCCACGACGCCGTACCGGCAGTACGGGCCGGGCGAGGTGGTCTACCGCATGGACGATCCGGCCGACGCGCTGTACTTCGTCAAGAGCGGGCTGGTCAAGATCAGCAAGCTGTTTCCCAACGGCAAGGAGGCGATCCTGGGCGTGATCGGGCAGCACGACACCTTCGGCGAACTGCTGCTGCAACCCGAGGAACGCCGCCCCACCCAGGCCGAGGCGCTGGAGCGCACCACCCTGATCGTGCTGCCGCGCAGCGAGTTGCAGTCCCTGCTGAACAGCAAGCCCGATCTGGCGATGAAGCTGATTCGCCTGATGGCCGCCCGGCTGTTCGAGGCGCAGTCGTGGAGCGCCACCGTCAGCGCCTACAGCGCCCCTGAGCGCGTCGCCAGCCTGCTGTACCGTCTGGCCCGCGAATTCGGCCGGCCGCACAGCCAGGGCGTCGAGCTGAACCTGAAGTTGAACCAGGAAGACATCGCCCGGATGGTGGGGGCCACCCGCGAGACGGTCAGCCACTCGCTGGGCAAGCTCAAGCAGGACGGCGCCATCGTGCGCGCCCGCACCCCGATCATTGTCCGCATGGAGGCGCTCAAGGCGTACATCGAACAGGGCAACTGACCTTCTGCGTTCCCAGGCCTCTCCACCGTGGAGAGGTTTTTTTGTGCTGTTTGGGGCGCTGGACCGGCGTCGGGGGAGGCCACAGCTAAGCCCACACGCGCAGGCCCGCCTCAGCCATTCGGCACAGGCGGGAGCGGCAGGATCACGGCTAGGGTCATGGTGAAGACAGAAGCACACTGCTGCGCCTCTTTCCCTGGACCTGACCATGAACCTCACTGACCTTTCCAACCTTCTTCACACCGTCTGGACCGAGCTGATCGAGACGGCACGGCACACGCTGGCGACCAATGAACTGGCGCAGGGTGGCCTGCTGATCGGCCTGCTGAGCGCGGCGGCCATGTCCGCCCGTGCGCTGCCGGGGCAACTGCTCTCGCAGCTGGAGCGCCGGTGGACCGTCACGCTGGACATTCAGGGCGACGATCCGGCCTTTCCGTGGCTGGCCGCGTGGCTGGCGGCGCAACCGGTGGGCCGTCATCTGCGGCATCTGGGCGTGATCACGCGCTTCAATGAGCAGATGGGCGGTCATAACGTCACCATCGGCACGGACCGCGACGGCGACGAGATCACCGCCCGCCTCGTTCCGCTGAGCGGCGCGGCGCTGCTGCGCTTCCGGGGCCACTGGATGCTGGCGTACCCGCAGCGCACCGAGCGGCAGGGGCAGAACCACCAGGGCCTGGGCTTCACCCATAGCTTGACCTTCCGGATGCTGTCCGGGGCGCGTCCGGTGATTGCCGAGCTGCTGCGCGAGGCCTACGACCTGACGGCAGGCCGCAGTGACGGGCGCGTCGAAATCTACGTGCCCGAGTACCAGGGCTGGAAACTGGTGGAACGCCGGGCCGCCCGTCCGCTGGGCAGCCTGATCTACGCTGATGGCCTGCTGGAGAACCTGCACGCCGACCTCGGCAGTTTCTTCGAGGACCGCGAGTGGTACGCGGACCTGGGCATTCCGTACCGCCGCGGCTACCTGCTGCACGGGCCGCCCGGCAACGGCAAGAGCAGCCTGGTCTCGGCGCTGGCGGGGGCCTCCGGGCTGAACGTGTGTGTGCTGAACCTGGCCACGCCGGACCTGAGCGATGACCGCCTGACCGCCCTGCTGGGCGAACTGCCGCGCCGCGCCCTGCTGCTGCTGGAAGACATCGACGCCGTGTTTCTGGGCCGCGAACCGAGAACGCCCAGCGTGAAGCTGTCCTTCAACGGCCTGTTGAACGCCCTGGACGGGGTCGCGGCAGGCGAGGGGGGCCGGGTGACCTTCATGACCACCAACGATCTGGCAGGGCTGGACGCCGCCCTGATCCGCCCGGGCCGCGCGGACCGGCATGTGCTGATCGGCAACGCCACGCAGGCCCAGGTGGCCGGGATGCTGCGCCGGTTCTGGCCGCACTGGACGGTGACGGAAGCCGAGCAACTGGCCGCCCACGTGCCCGGGGGCGTGCTGAGCATGGCCCGCGTGCAGGAATACCTGCTGGAACGCCGCACCGATGAGGTGCGGGTGCGCCGGGACTGGGCCGAACTGGTGGGCGAGACCGATCCAACCGTCGCCGCGGGGTGCTGCCCAACCAGACTGCGCCTGCTGACAGGTTAGAGCATTTGTCCGAATTGCTGCATCAGAAAAAAGACTTCTGATGCCTCCATTCTCCCAAATGCTCAGCAAAATTCACTCACTCCGTTCGGTCAAAAGCACACAGCACTTTTGACAATTGCTCTAAAACGCGGGCTTTGCGCCCGTCTGCCCACACGCAAAGGGCTGGCGTGGTGCTTTGCGGGGATCAGCCCTCTTTGCCCGTGACCGCCACGCCTGCCGCGATGAACTGGCCTATCGTCCGTGCCTGCGCCGCCAGCTCCGCGTCGTCTCGCACGGCCCGCACGGCCTCCACCGCCGCCGCTTCCAGCAGCAGCGTGATCAGGTGCAGAACCTGGGGCTGCCTGGACTCCGCTCGCCGGTATGGTTCGATCCACTCGCCCAGTTGTTGTAGAAAGTGCCCGCGTTGCTCGCGGAAGATCGGGCCGCCGCCGCTGTGCAGCAGCAGCAGCAACTCGCGCTCGTGCAGCAGCGCCAGGAACAGCGCGCTGAACGTGTCGGCCTGGAATTCGCCGGAGGTGGGCAGGATGGGCCGCAACTGCTCCCACATGGCCGGCAGGCGTTCCCGCAGCAGGGCGCGCAACATGTCCTCGGTGGACGTGAAATAGGTGTACACCGTGGGCCGCGAGGTCTGCAACTCGCGGGCGATGTCGTTCATGCCCACCGCCTCGAACCCCCTATCGATGAACAGTGCCGCCGCCATCTCCAGAATCTGTTCACGGCGGTTTTCCGCACTCAGGCGGCGGGGGGGCAGGGAAGAGGCCGTCATGAGATCAGCCTAACACGTTTATGACACTCTGTCACTTGACGAATTGTCAACAGAGGAGGATAGTGGAGCCATTCGGGGAGGGCTGCGGCTCTCCCGTTTCAAGGAGCCGCCATGTCCAGACTGATCCAAGACTTCAAAATCCTGACCCCCGCCGAGCGCAGCCTGTGGCGTCACCCCATGATGTGGCTGTCCGCCGCTGCCATCGCGGTGGTGCCGCTGCTGTACGCGGGCATCTACCTGGGCAGCGCCATCGATCCCTACGGCAACCTGAAGAACTTGCCGGTGGCGCTGGTCAATCTGGACAAGGGCACGCAGAGCCGGGGCGAGACCGTGCGGCTGGGCGCGGAAGTCGTGGACGATCTGCGCGCCGATCCCAAATTCAACTACCTGAGCTACCCCAGCGAGGCCGCCGCCCAGGAGGCCGTGCGACGCGGCGACGCCTACTTCTCGCTGACCCTGCCCCGCGATTTCAGTGCGAAGGCGGTGGAGGGGGACAGCTCCAGCCACGGCCTGCTGAAGTTCTACGTCTCGGAGGGTGGCAGCTACTTCGCCAGCCGCGTGGCGTCCACCTTCGCGGACACCCTGAGCGACGAATTGAACCGCACGCTGGGCGAGAACCGCTGGGAGGTGGTGGGCGACTCGCTGAAAGACGTGCAGAAGGGCTTCGCCGACATTCGCACGGCGACAGGGAAACTGCGCGACGGCGCGGCAACCCTGGAGGACGGCACGAAAGCGCTCAAGGATGGTGCGACTGAGCTGGCCACTGGCGCGAAAGCTGCGGCGAATGGCGGCGCACAGCTCACAGAAGGTGCGAAATCGCTGTCTTCCGGCGTCGGCAGACTCACGGACGGCAGCGCCCAACTCTCCAGCGGTCTGCGCCAGTTGGAGGCGGCCGCGCCCGGCCAGGCCCAGCTCGCACCACTCCAGACTGGCGTGGGACAGCTTCAGAGCGGGACGGCGCAGTTGTCGGCCGGACTGACTCAACTCTCGGACGGAGCCTCAGCGCTGTCGGCCGGGGCGAAAAGTGCGAATGCCGGCGCGGCGCAACTGGCGGGCGGAAGCAAAGAATTGGCTTCCAAACTTCCTCAGCTTCAGACTGGGTTGGGCCAGCTTTCAGACGGGGCGGATCAGCTCTCGACTGGGGCAAAAGCGGCCAACGCCGGGGCCGGGAAAGTGGCGGCCGGGAATAAGCAGCTTGCGGGTGGCCTCAAGGAGTTGTCGGGCGGCCTCCAGCAGGCCACAGATGGGGCCAACAAGCTGAACCAGGGCGCCGCCGAACTCGCCACCGGCACCAAGACCCTGAATGAGTCGGTGAAGGATCAGGCGCTGTTGCCCGGCGAACTCAAGGGCGGTATCGCGCAGATCAACAGCGGGGCCACGGGGGTTCACGCGGGCAGCAACAGCCTGAGCAACGCGCTGCCCAAACTGGCCGACGGGGCGCAGAAAGCGGCCGTCAGTGCCGGACAGCTGGCGACGGGGGCGAACGATCTGGCAGCGGGGACGGCCAAAGTGCAAAGCGGGGCCGCCTCTCTTGCCACGGGGTTGAAGGATGCCTCCGCTGCCTCCGCCGCTGCTGTGAAAGGCGCGCGGCAGCTCAGCGCCGGGGCCGTGCAGCTCACGACGGGCACGGCGCAACTTCAGAGCGGGGCGGCGACACTGGCCCAGAAATCCAATGAGGCGGCAAAGGGGGCGGCTGAGCTGAGTGCGGGGGCTACCTCTCTGCAAGGTGGCGTGAATACCCTTGTTGACGGCAACCTCAAGATCAAGGACGCGCTGGGGCAGATCACCGCGCAATTGCCCGCGCAGGGCGATCTGAACAACCTGGAAAATGGTGCGTCCACCCTGGCCCAGAAATCCGGCGAGCTGAGGAATGGCCTGAACACCCTGAGCCGTGGGGCCACCAAACTCCAGACCGGGGCGACGGATCTGGACGCCGGGGCTGTCAAGCTGCGCGACGGATTGGACACCCTCTACAGCAAGATTCCCGCCGACACCGAGGGCCTGGGCGGTGATCCGGCGGGCCTCAGCGCCAGCGTGCTGCCCGTGACCGAGAAGTTCGCCCCGGTCAAGAACAACGGGGCCGGATTCGCGCCGTATTTCATGGCCCTGAGCCTGTGGGTGGGCGTCACGCTGACCACCTTCATCTTTCCGTACAGCCAGTTGCCCCGCAGTGGACGCGGCACCTCGCAGTTCGCGCGGATGCTGCGCAAGGCCGCTGTTCCCGCTGCGCTGGTCTGCGTGCAGGCGCTGCTGGTGGTCTGGGGCGTGCACGCGCTGGGGGTGGAGTTCCTGCACCCGGCGCAGGTGATCGCCACGGCGCTGGCCTCCAGCCTGACCTTCTTGACGCTGGTGCTGGCGCTGATCTTCCTGTTCGGCGCGGCGGGGCGGCTGATCGCCCTGGTGCTGCTGGTGCTGCAACTCGCGGCGTCGGGGGGCAGCTACCCGGTGGAACTCTCGCCGCCCTTTTTCGGGGCCATCCACAACTTCGTGCCGGTCACGCAGAGCGTCAACGCCTTCCGCCACGCCCTGAGCGGCGCGTTCCAGGGCAGTTACGTCACCTTCATGCTGGTGCTGCTGGGCATCGCCGTCCTGAGCGTCGGCGCGGGCCTGCTGGGCCGCCGCCGCTGGGAGGTGGTGGCCGACGAGGACTTCAAACCGCTGATCACCTCGCCCCTGGTGTCGGAGGAAGTGCATCACGAGCGGGAGGAGCTGGCGCGGGGGTAAGGCCCGCTCCCTCCTGCCGCGTTCTCCCAGACATAAGAAAGGCGCGTCCATTGTTTCCTGGATGCGCCTTTCCTCTTTTTCATCCCGCTTATTCCACCCTGAACGGCAGGTACTTGGGCTGCCAGAACTTGGCCTTGACCACGTCCAGCAGCTCGTCGTCGTTCAGGCCACGGATGCTGAACTCGGTGGCGACGCCGTCCTTCAGCGCCTGCTTGATCACGGCCACGGCGACTTCCAGGCTGGCGTCGGCCAGTTCCGAGACGGGCGGGAAGGTGCGGCCCGGGTGCAGCCGCTGGGTGTAGGCGGCCAGCGCGTAGGCGGACTCGGTGACCATCTCGTCGGTGATCTCGCGCACGCGGGCCAGGATCGCGCCGAAGCCCAACCCCGGAAAGATAAACGCGTTGTTGCCCTGTCCGATGGGATAAGTCTCACCGTTCAGTTCAACGGGGTCAAAGGGGCTGCCAGTGGCGACGAGGGCCGCGCCACCACTCCAGCGCAGCACGTCTTCGGGCAGCGCCTCGCAGTTGGCGGTGGGGTTGGACAGCGGGAAGACCAGGGGGCGCGGCGTGTTCGCCATCGCGGCCTTCACCACTTCCTCGTCGAAGGTGTCGGGCACGCCGGACAGGCCCAGCAGCACGGTGGCCTTGCCCTCGCGAATCACGTCCAACAGGCCAGTGCCGGCCCAGCCCTCGGTCAACACCTTGGGCGTCGCCAGCGACTTCTTGTAATCTTCCATGGCGCGGTCATCGGTCAGCAGGCCGCGCGAGTCCAGCACGAAGACGCGCCCCGCGATGTCCTCGGGACTCAGCCCCTCGCGCCGCATGCCCTCGCGGATGGCGGCGGCGACGCCAGCCCCGCCCGCGCCCGCGCCGCTGACCACCACGCGCTGCTCGGCCAGCGTCTCGCCCTTGAGGCGGCAGGCATTCAGCACCCCGGCCAGCACCACCGCCCCAGTGCCCTGGATGTCGTCGTTGAAGCTCGGCACCACCCGGCGATAGCGTTCCAGCACCATGAAGGCGGTGTCCTTGGAGAAGTCCTCCCACTGGATGATGGCCTTGGGAAAGCGCTCCAGGGTGGCCTCCACAAACCGGTCCACGAAGCGCAGGTACTCCTCGCCCTTCAGGCGGTCATGCTTGACGCCCAGGTAGGAGGGATCGTCGCGCAAATCCGCGCGGCCCGTGCCCACATCCAGCTCCACCGGCAGCGTCTTGTCAGGGCCGACGCCGCCCGCCACGGTGTACAGGGACAGCTTACCGATGCTGATCGCCATGCCGCCAAAGCCCTGATCCCCGATGCCCAGAATCGCGCTGCTGTCGGTGGCGACGATGATCCGCACGTCGTTCAGCGGCACGTTCGACAGCGCCTGTTTGGCCCGGTCAATGTTATTGGTGCTGAGGGTCAGGCCACGCGCGTAACGGTAAATCTGGCTGAATTTCTGCACCGCCAGACCCACGGTGGGCGTGTAGACGATGGGCAGCATTTCTTCCACATGCGCGGCCAGCAGCGCGTAGAACAGCACCTCGTTGCGGTCTTGCAGGCCACGCAGAAAGACGTGGCGTTCCAGCGTGTCCTCAATCTTGACGTAATCGGCGTACAGGCGCTCGGCCAGCACGTCCAGCGTGTCGATCTGCGGGGCCAGCAGGCCGTCGAGATTCAGCTTCTGGCGCTCGTCCTCCGTGAAGGCCGTGCCCTTGTTCAGCAGCGGAATGCGGGTCAGGTTGAAGCCGGTCACCAGCGGGTGCAGGTAGCGGTGGCCGTCTGAGTCGCGCTTGACGTCGTAGTGATCGGTCAGGGGTTGGGTGGTCTGGGACATGCGAGGCTCCTCTGGAGAATGGGCGAAGGGATGTGGTGGGTTCAGAGGCCGCAGCCCAGCATTGCCAGCGGATGCCGGTTCATGTCCTTGTACAGCAGGTATTTGCTCCACTCGCGGCCCAGCGCGCCGTACCACTGCGGGCAGTGCGCGCCCATCCAGATCACGTCGCCCTTCGTGACCGGGTAGTACGTCTGCTGGAGCTTGTACAGGCCCTCGCCTTCCAGCATCAGCAGGCCGTGTTCCATGTAATGCACCTCGGTGTACGGCAGGCTGGCCCCTGGCGCGAAGCTCATGGTGCTGACCATGAAGTCGAAGGCTGGTTCGTCGGGCAGCAGCTTGCGGGCGATCAGGTGGTCGTCGCCCTCGAAGGCGTAGCCGGGATTCTCGCGCTCGTTGCCCCAGGACACGCCGGGCGCCTTGACGCCGTCCACCGCCTCGTAGGGCTTCTCGAACACGGAAACGCGGGCGTCGGTGCTGGCGGTCAGGGTGTGCGTCACGCCTGCCGGAACGTACACGTAGTCGTATTCCTTCAGCGTGCGCTTCTCGCCGTCCACATCAGCCTCCACCTCACCGCTTTGCACGAAGGCGAAGCGCTGGTAGCCGTGCGCGGACTCTTTGGCGCTGGCCCCGGCGGGCATCTCCGCCGTGAACTGCACGAAGCGGGCGCGGGTACCGATGACGGGCGCGATGTGCAGCACGATCTGGCTGCCCGGCCACTCGGCCAGGGCGGTACGGACGAAGGTTTCGGGGGTGATGACGGCGTGGGCGTTTTCCAGCGCGCTGCGCGTGGCTCCGAGGTGTTTCATGTGGCTCCTTTGAATGGGGGGCAAGTCTTGAAAAGAGGGGGCACTGCGTTACGCCCCAGGCCGCAGCAACCGCCCCCGCACGCCGTCGTCAAACTTGCCGTCCGCATAGACCACTCGCCCCCGCGACAGCGTGTGTGTGACGCGGCCCCGGTAATCCTGGCCGCCGAAGGGGTTCTGCCTCCAGCGGTCATGCAGTTCGGTCAGGGTGAAGGTTTCGTCCAGGCGCACCAGGGCCAGATCGGCGTCGGCCCCCACGTCCAGGCGGCCCTTGTTCGGCAGGCCAAAGCGGCGGGCGGGGTTCAGGGCGCTCAGGGCGGCGACGGCTTCCAGCGGCAGCTTGCGCTGGCCGTACCCGTCGGTCAGCAGCACGTTCAGCGTACTCTGCGCCCCGCTGATGCCGCCCCACAGCGCGAAAAAGTCGTCGCTGGTCTTCATGTCCGGTGGTGCGGGCGAGTGATCCGAACCCACGATGTCGATGTGTCCGGCCAGCAATTCCTGCCACAAGTTGTCCTGCACGTCCCGTGAACGCAGCGGCGGCGCGCATTTCAGGGCCGCGCCCACGCGCTCCACGTCCTCGTCGGTGAAGTGGAGGTAATGGGGGCAGGTTTCGATGGTCACGTCCACGCCGCGCGTTTTGGCCTCGAAGGCCAGCGCCACCGCCCGCCCGCTGCTCATGTGGACGAGGTGCAGCGCTGCCCCGGTTTCCTCGGCGAACAGCAGGGCGCGGGTCACGGCTTCCAGTTCGGCCAGCACCGGGCGGCTGTCCAGGTAATCGCGCACGCCCTTGTGGCCTCCCGCCCGCACCTGTTCGGTCAGGCCGCGCGTCAGCTCGTTGCTCTCGGCGTGGGTGCCAACAAGCAGGCCGTGTTTCCTGGCCGTCCGCATCCCCTCCAGCAGCGTCAGGTCATCCGCCGCCGGAAATTCCTCCAGCCCGCTGTGGCTCATGAAGGCTTTGAAGGCGATCACCCCGGCCTCGGCCAGTTCGTCCAGACGATCCAGATTGAGGGGGGTCAGCCCGCCCCACAGCCCGAAATCCACCAGCGACTTCTGCTCGCCTATTTCGCGCTTGGCCTCAAACTCGGCGCGGCCCAGCACCGGGGGCGAGGAGTTGAGGGGCATGTCCAGAAAGGCCGTACCGCCACCTGCCGCCAACGCCCGTGAACCGGTCTCGAAGCCTTCCCAGTGGGTGCGGCCCGGCTCGTTGAAGTGAACGTGCGCGTCCACCACGCCGGGGAAGACGTGCAGGCCGGAGGCGTTCAACTCCTTGCCGCCTGCCGTGATCTCTTCCGAGACTTCCGCGATCTGGCCGGCGCTGATGCCCAGGTCTGCGCGGCGCTCTCCCTTCGGCGTGACCAGGGTGCCACCGCGAATGATCAGATCAAAGGTCATGCGTTCTCTTCCGCCAGCAGGTGCAGGAAGCGCACGCTCAGGCGCAGGGCGTCGGCCACGTCCTCCACCAGCACCAGCTCGTCGGGGTGGTGGCTAAGCGCGTTGGGCGAGCGCACGAACAGCATGGCCGAGGGCATGTGCGCGGCCATGATCATGGCGTCGTGGCCCGCGCCGCTGACCAGTTCGGGGTGGGGCAGCCCTTCGGCCTCGGCAGCGCGGTGCAGCAGCGCCTTGAAAGAGTCGGACATCGGCGTGGCCCGCTCCTCCAGCTTGGGCGTGATGGTCACGGTGACGCCGCGTTCCTGGGAAACGGACTGGGCGGTGTCCAGCAGGTGTTGTAACGCTTTCAGCCTGACTTCATCCTTCGCGTGGCGGATGTCCAGGGTGCAGTGGGCCTCGCCGGGGATCACGTTCATGGCACCGGGGAGCGCCCCCATCACACCCACGGTGGCGACAAGGCCGGGGGTGGCGCGGGCCACGTCCTCGGCGGCCACGGCGAAGCGGGCGGCGGCGGCCAGCGCGTCGCGGCGCAGGTTCATGGGGGTGGTTCCGGCGTGCGATGCCTGCCCCACAAAATTCAGGATGAAGCGGTTCTGGCCCGCGATGCCCTCCACCACGCCCAGCGACGCGCCCGCGTCCTGCAACACCGGCCCCTGCTCGGCGTGAATCTCGAAGTAACCCAGCGCCCGGCCCTTGTAGCGCGCCTCGCCGATGTCCTCCACGTTCAGGCCGTACTCGGTGATGGCGTCGCGCACGCTCTGGCCCGCCGCGTCGCACAGTTCCAGCATGTCGTCCACGGTGCCCACCAGCGCCCGACTGCCGATAAACGGCACGCCGTAGCGCACACCCTCCTCCTCCGAGAAGCCCACCACTTCCACCGCGTAGGGCAGCGTCTGCCCCCGCACCGCCTCCAGCATGGCGTAGCCCATCACCACGCCCAGAATCCCGTCGTACGCGCCCGCGTTCGGCACGGTGTCGAGGTGGGAACCGAGGTACAGCGTCGGCGCGTCGGGCGTCGGCCCGGCCAGGTGCGAGCGCAGGTTTCCGGCGGCGTCTTCATGGGTGGTCATGCCCAGCTCGTCGGCCCAGCGCGTCAGGTACTCATGCACCTGGCGCGTGGTGGGGCAGAGGAAGGGACGGTTGGTTTCGCCCTCCACTTCCGTGTAGCAGGCCAGCGCGGCGCAGGCGTCCATGATTTTCTGGCTCAGCGCCTGGACGGTTTCAGAGGTCAGGGCAAGGCGGGATTCAGCGGTCATACGGTGGCCTCCTGGGGCTGGAGCGGCTGTTGATTCAAGAGTTGGGCAGCGCGGGGAAAGTATTCGGGGCAGACGGGGGCGAGGACGAGGTGATCGAGGAGACGGGCCTGCGGGGTGTTGTCGGCGGCCAGGGCGCGGCGTTCGGAGAGGTAGCGGTCAGCCGTGAACGTGTCGCCGCCTTCCAACTCTGCCCTGCACCCCACCCACTGCCACAACTGCGCGCGGGCCAGTTCGGCGGTGGCCGTATCTTCAATCCTGCCGCCCCGAACCACCACGCCGCGCCCGTCGTACCATGCCTCGAACACCGCCAGCGCGAGGCCGATGCTGTCCTGCACGACGTTCAGGGGCAGAGGGCGAGGGGCGGGCAAGGCCAGCAGGCGCTCGTGCGTGCGCTCGGCGGTCTCGGCGGGCAGCGGCTGCGACGCTTCGCCCTCGAACGCGCCCCGCACGGCGTCCAGCAGCAGCGGCAGTCCGGCCCAGGCGGCCACGAAGCCCTGCGCGGCTTCCCGCTGTTTGTCGGCGCGCACGGCGTCCAGCGCGGGCTGCGGGTTGGCCGCGTCCGGCGCGACGGCGGCGCTGCCCCCGATGGCCTGCGCCCCGCGCGTCTGGCAGACGCGTACCAGCGCCTCGGCGTAGGCGCGCATGGCGTCCACGTCCATCGTCAGGTCATGGCGCGGCGGCATGGCCCCCCGGCCTGTGCCCACCCGCTTGGTCAGGCTGAACACGTAGTCCCAGCGCCCGGCGTTCAGCCCGAAGGCCCGCCCGCGCAGCGCGTGCAGCAGCGCGTCGGCGTGCAGGCACGCGGCGTAGGTCTCGATCTGCACGCAGACCTTGATGGCGTTTTTCTCCAGGCCCAGATGGTCTTCGGCCAGCGCCAGCGCGTCCTCCCACAGCCCCGCCTCCTCCACCGTTTCCAGCTTGGGAATGTAGAGGTGCATGGGCTGTTCGGGCCGCGCGGCCAGAATCACCCCCAGATCACACAGGGCGGCGATGGCGAGGCCACCGAAATCTAAGTTTTCCTCCACCGCGTACAGCGCGCGGGGCCGGGCCAGGATGGTCTTGTCGCTGCTCGCCGCCGTTTCCACCGCCGCGTAAGCCGTTGCCACATTGGCGCGCGTGGGCGCAAAGGTGTCGTCGAAATCCAGCACCAGCGCGTCCGCGTCCGAGTTCAGCGCCGCCCTGAGCGCGTCGGTGTCGGAGGCTTCCACGATCAGCTCCACCCGGCGGCCCCTGAGGTTGTCGGGCAGCGCGGCGGCCTGATAGTCCGGGGGCGTGGCGGGCGCGGGCTGGGTCGCGTCGTCCAGCACCTCCCAGCGCGGTCTGAGCTGGCGGTGCAATTCAGCCACCAGCGTCTGCGCGTCGGGCCTGAGTTGAAGTGGGGATGGACTCATGGTGAACCTCCAGAAGTTACTTAGCCATCTATCTATCGGTGTGCAAAAAGAGGCGTCCACACCGACATGGACGCCTTCAGGCTGTGAATTATGGCGTCCAGCCCAGCCGCGCCGAGATGGCCCGCGAGGCCGCGTTCATGCGCTCGTAGAACGCCGGCACCTGCGACTTGTCGAAGCGGGAAGTCGGCGCGGACACGCTGAGCGAGGCCACCACCTGTCGGGTGTGGTCGCGCAGCGGCGTCGCCATGCAGCGCACGCCGATCTCGCGTTCCTCGTCGTCCAGCGCGTAGCCCTGTGTCCGCACGTTCTGAAGTTCTTTCAGGTAGGCGCCCAGCGTCGTGATCGAGTTGGGCGTGAAGGCCGGGTAGGGCGGCTCGCCCAGACGCCCGGCCACCTCGTCGTCGCTGTGCCACGCCAGCAGCACCTTGCCCACGCCCGAACAGTTCAGCGGCGTGCCCGCGCCCAGTTGCGCGAACATCCGCACCAGCTGACGGCCCTCCACCTGATGGATGTACACCGCCTCGCCCCCGCGCAGCACGGCCAGGTTGGCGGTCTCGCCCAGATCGTCGACCAGCGCCTGCATCTCGGTCTGGGCCGCGCCCATCAGGGTGTTGCGCCCGGCGAAGGCCGCGCCCACCTGGTAGGCCCGCACCCCCACGCTGAACAGCCCGCTGCGCTCCTCCCACTCCACGAAGCCGCTCTGGCGCAGCGTTTCCAGCAGGCGATAGGTGGTGCTGGCCGACAGGCCTGCCGCCTTGGCCACCTGCGTCAGCGACGCCTGACCCAGTTCGGCCAGCGAGGTCAGCACGGTCAGGCCGCGTTCCAGCGTGCGGACGCTGCCCGCCTCGCCGGTGCGGGCGCGGCCCGTCTTCTGGCGGGTGTTGGGGGGAGAGGTGTCGGTCATGGCGTCAGGCCAGCTGCTCGTAGCCGGGCAGCGTCAGGAAGTCGGCCAGCGGCGTGCGGGTGGCCATGTCCTTGAAGAGCTTGGTGGCGTCCGCATAGTCGCCGCCCAGTTTGCCGGCCTCGTCGGCGTACAACTCATCGAACAGTTCATGGGACAGGGTGCGCCCGTCTTCCAGCGTCACGCCCTGCTTGCGCCACTGCCACAGCTGCGCGCGGCTGATCTCGGCGGTGGCGGCGTCTTCCATCAGGTTGTGGATGGGCACCGCGCCGCTGCCGCGCAGCCACGCCGCGAGGTACTGGATGCCCACGTTGATGTTGGTGCGCACGCCGGCCTCGGTGACGGTGCCCTCCGGCGGGGTCAGCAGGTCAGCGGCCTTGATCTTCAGATCCATCTGCTTGCCGCTGTCGATCTGGTTGGGCGTGGGCATCAGGCGGTCGAAGACCTCGGTGGCGAGCTGAACCATGCCGGGGTGCGCCACCCAGGTGCCGTCGTGGCCGTTGCCAGCCTCACGTTCCTTGTCGGCGCGCACCTGCGCGAAGGCCTTCTCGTTGGCTTCCGGGTCGTTCTTGACCGGAATAAACGCGCTCATGCCGCCAATCGACGGGGCGCCGCGCTTGTGGCAGGTCTGGATCGCCAGTTTGCTGTAGTTGCTCATCATCGGCACGGCCATGCTGACCTTGGAGCGGTCCGGCAGCACCCGGTCACCCTGCTCGCGGAACTTCTTGATGTAGGAAAAGATGTAGTCCCAGCGCCCGCAGTTCAGGCCCGCCGAGTGCTCGCGCAACTCGTACAGGATCTCGTCCATCTCGAAGGTCGCCAGGATGGTCTCGATCAGCACCGTGCCCTTGATACTGCCGTGCGGGATGCCCAGCGTTTCCTCGGCGAAGTTGAACACGTCGTTCCACAGCCGGGCTTCCAGGTGCGACTCCAGCTTGGGCAGGTAAAAGTACGGGCCGCTGCCGCGCTTCAGGAGTTCGGCGGCGTTGTGGAAGGCGTACAGCCCGAAGTCGAAGAACGCGCCGAACAGCGTTTCATTGTCCACCGTCACGTGCTTTTCGGGCAGGTGCCAGCCGCGCGGGCGGGCCAGCAGCACCGCCGTCTTGTCGTTGAGCTGGTAGGACTTGCCGCTTTGCTCCAGCGTGATCGTCCGGCGCACCGCGTCGCGCAGGTTCCGCTGGCCGTCCACCATGTTGTCCCAGGTGGGGCTGCTGGCGTCCTCGAAGTCGGCCATGAACACCCGCGCGCCGCTGTTCAGGGCGTTGATGATCATCTTGCGGTCCACGGGGCCGGTGATCTCTACCCGGCGGTCCTGCAAGTCGGCGGGCAGCGGCGCGATCTTCCAGTCTCCCTCGCGGATTTCACGGGTCTCGGGCAGGAAGTCCGGCAGTTCCCCGGCGTCCAGGCGCGCCTGACGGTCGGCGCGTGCCCCCATCAGCTCGCGGCGGCGCGGCTCGAAGCGGCGGTGCAGCTCGGTCACGAAGGCCAGCGCCTCCGGGGTCAGGATTTCCCGCTGCTGCTCGCTGACGGGGGCGTGAATCTGCAAACCTTCGGAGGGCGCGGCCTTGCTGGTGGGGGTGTCGCTCATGGGGTGCTCCTTGGCGGGAAAAAGGGTGGGAAGTGACCTGGCCTGCGGGGCCTGAACCGTCTGGACTGGGAACCCTTGGCACTGCACGCTCTGGACCGCACTCAACTTCCGTGCAATGAACTTGATTTTCATTGTACGCAAACTAATGGCAAATGTGAACACCCTGTCTGCGGCGCAGGGACAGGTCCTGTCTAAACGGCGCTGCGGGTGGGCCACTCATCCGTTCCGCACCGTTGCGTGGCTGAGGGCGCCGCAAAGGCGGAGCGGTCTGTGACGCAGCAGATTCTGGTCTGCTGGCATGAACCGCCCGGACCCATGCCTTTCCATCCCGGACGGTAGGTAAGGACCAGGAAGTCGTGCCGTGTCCACAGATTAAATTTTGTAAAGACCATCCCAAGAGTAGGACAAGTGCAGCTGAGCGCTTCAGCCATCACTGACCCGCCGTTCATCCATACACTCTGGTATGGAGGCAACATGACCCGACTCAAAGGCAATCGCGGTGGGAGCGGTGGCGGCACGTGGTTGCTGATCCTCCTGATCCTGATCGTCATTTTCCTGCTGGCGTATTTCCTGTACCTGAAACCGCAGGGCATCCTCAATCTGGGCTTTATCTGAAGGTCCTGGTTGCCTCTTCTTCTTCGTTTTCAACCTCTTCCTGGAGCGTAATCCATGATTAAAGGCAAAGACATTCTGGGACGGCACATCGTTGCCATCGACTCGGGCCAGCGCATCGACAGCGTGCACGATCTGATTTTCGATCATCAGGCCAACGAGGTGCTGGGCCTGCTGGTGGACGAGGGCGGCTGGTTTCGCGCCGCCAAAGTCGTGCCCTTCGAGATGATCCGTTCGATCGGCGAGGACGCCATCATGATCGACTCGGCGGAGCACGTGACCACCACCCGTGACGATGACCGGCTGGCCGACGTGCTGGACAGCAAGATCAGCCTGATCGGCATGACCCTGCTGACCACCGAGGGACAGGACCTGGGCAAGATCGCCGACGTGTATTTCGACGAGAAGACCGGCCGGGTGGAGGGTTACGAGGCCACCGGCGGCGTGTTCTCTGACCTGAGCAACGGGCGCACCTTCGTGCCTGCGCCGGAAAACGTGCAGATCGGGGAGCACGCGGCCATCGTGCCGGTGTCGGTGGCGAGCGCCATGCAGGAGCAGGAACCGGGCGGCCTGCGGGGGGCTTTCGGCAGTGCGGGCGACTCGATCCGGGGCGCCTACGAGAACATCGCCGACGCCACCCGTGAGCGCCAGAAGGAGTACGCCATCGGCAAGACGGCGGGCGGCGACGTGACGCTGGACGACGGGACCGTGATCGTGGCCAAGGGCGAGACCATCACCGCCGAGCAGGCCGAACGGGCCGAGCAGCACGGCCGGCTGGGGGCGCTCGCCACCACCGCGACGGGTGGGGCGATCTCGGACGCCTACGGCAACATTGCCGACGCGTCCAGGGAGCGCCAGAAAGAATACGTGATCGGCAAAGCGGCGGGCAGTGACCTGCACGCCGAGGACGGTTCCACCATCGTGACCAAGGGCCAGATCATCACCGCCGAGCAGGCCGAACGGGCCGAGCGGGACGGCAAGCTGGGGGCGCTGGCGACCAACGCCACCGGCGGCGTGATCGTGGCGACCTACGGCGACGCCCGCGACCGGGTGCAGGGCGGCTTCGAAGACATGCGCGACGCCACGGCCGAGCGCCAGAAAGCCTACGTGGTGGGGAAGACCGCCAGCCAGGACGTGACCACCGACGCGGGCGAGACCATCGTGTACCAGGGCGGCGTGATCACCGAATATCAGGCCGAGCGCGCCGAGCAGACCGGCAAGCTGGGCGCCCTGACGGCTGCAGCACTCTCGGGTGGCCTGCAGAACAGGAGTACAGAAGCGGCCGTGGACCCCAGCAGCCCCGAGGCCGCCATCGGCCGCCGTGCCAAGACGGAAGTTCGCAGCCCCGGCGGCAGCCTGGTGGCCGCGCAGGGCCAGATCGTGACGGCGGCCATCGTGGAACGTGCCCGGCACCTGGGCGTCGAGGACCGGTTGCTGGCGGCCACCGGCGTTCGTCCGGTCCAGACCGCCCAGTCCGGCGGCACCGACACCCGCGCCGCATTGGCTGACGGGCTGGAGAACGTGTCCAGCGGGGCCAGCAACCTGTGGGACCGTGCCAAAGGCTGGATCGGCGAGCGCCGCGAGGACGCCGAAACGGCCCTGGACGAGCGGCAGCAGGCCCTGCACGAGCAGCGCATCAAGGACGCCCTGGGCCGCCCGGTCAACCGCGTGATCCTGGCCCCCGACGACAGCATCATCCTGAACCTGGGCGAGATCGTGACCCACAAGGCCGTGGAACTGGCCACCCAAGGTGACGTGCTGGACATCCTGCTGGACAGCGTCAGCACGGAAACGCCGGACATCAACCCGCTGGACAGCCGTCCCGACGAGCACGGGAAGGGGGCGCTGGACAGCCAGCCGGAGTTGGGCGAACACACCACGCCCGCCACTGGGCTGTCCACCGATCCCAAAACGCACGGCTGAGCTGACCCTTCCCCTTCTCCTGCTTTCCAGCGCCGCCCCGTCCCTGTGACGGGGCGGCGTTTTCTGTCGGATCGGCCGCTTGTCAACTTTGCGAGTCTTCTCCTGCTGCGTCGGCGTGACCGGGCCTATGCTGGCGGGCA
Organism: Deinococcus radiopugnans ATCC 19172; assembly: GCF_006335125.1. NCBI lineage: Bacteria > Thermotogati > Deinococcota > Deinococci > Deinococcales > Deinococcaceae > Deinococcus > Deinococcus radiopugnans. The sequence goes on along the minus strand of NZ_VDMO01000008.1, from coordinate 58,796 downwards.
TGGTTGAGACGCTGATCGGCAACACGCCGCTGGTGCAATTGCAACGGGTCACAGAACCCGGCATGGCAGACGTGTTCGTGAAACTGGAGGGCCAGAACCCCGGCGGCAGCATCAAGGACCGCACCGCGCTGGGCCTGATCGAGGACGCCGAGCGCAGCGGCCGCCTGAAGCCCGGCGGCACGATTGTGGAACCCACCAGCGGCAACACCGGGGTGGGGCTGGCGCAGGTGGCGGCGGCCAAGGGCTACAAACTGATCCTGTGCATGCCCGCCCAGATGTCCGAGGAACGCAAGCGCACGCTGAAAGCCTACGGCGCGGAACTGGTGCTGACCGATCCCGCGCGCCGCATGCTGGCCGCCATCGAGGAAGCCGGGCGCATCGCCGAGGAGACCGGGGCGGTGGTGATGGGTCAGTTCACCAATCCGGCCAATCCCGCCGTCCACGAGCGCACCACCGGCCCGGAACTGTGGCAGCAGATGGGCGGACGCATCGACACCTTCGTGTACGGCAGCGGCACGGGCGGCACCATCAGCGGGGTGGGGCGTTACCTCAAGTCCCAGAACCCCGAGATTCAGGTGATTGCCGTGGAACCGGCGCGCAGCAACGTCCTGAGCGGCGGCGAACGCGGCGAGCACGGCTTTCAGGGCATGGGACCGGGCTTCATTCCCGACAACCTGGACCGGGGCATCATTGACCGCGTGATCACGGTCTGGGAGGAAGACGCCTACCCCCTGGCCCGTCGGCTGGCTGGAGAAGAGGGCGTTTTCGTGGGCATGAGCAGCGGGGCCAATGCCTGGGCGTCCTTACAGGTGGCCCGCGAGCTGGGCGAGGGCAAACGCGTTGCCACGATTGCCTGCGACACCGGGGCGCGGTACCTGACCACGGCGCTGTTCAGTGACCAGACCGGGACGCCGCCGGGCTATAAACCGTATTCACGCGAACGGCTCTGAACTGGGGCGGCTGTCGCACACCAGCTCACGGCCCGATTACCCAACCATAGTTCCGCTGGCTGCCTGTCCACGTTCTTGGTGTTGGCCGGGGGACCCAGGCCCGAGGTATTCGGCACCTTTGTCGTGCTAGCCACAGCCATACGCGCCATCGCCGATGACGCGCCCCTGCCGGGCGTGGCCTCTGCTCCCCTTCTGGTACGGCCCGCTAACATGGCCGCATGACCTTCCCACAACGGCTGGTCCTCGCGGGCGGCTCCGGTTTTCTGGGACGGGCGGTGGCGCGGCATTTCTCGGCGCTGGGCTGGGACGTGGTGACGGTGTCGCGCTCTCCCGCCGCCTTGCCGATGCCGGGGCGCTGGGTGCGCTGGGACGGGTTGCGGCAGGGTGAGTGGAGCCGTGAGGTGGACGGGGCCGCCGCCGTGCTGAATCTGGCCGGCCGCACCGTGAATTGCCGCTACACCGCGCAGAACATGCTGGACATCTACACCTCGCGCCTGGACACCACGCGGGCGCTGGGGACGGCGATCCAGACTGCTCAGACTCCGCCGCCCGTGTGGCTGAACAGCAGCACCGGCACCCTCTACCGGGATGCCCAGACCCCGCAGACCGAGGCGGCGGGCGAGATCGGGCACGGTTTCAGCGTGGACGTGGGCCGGCGCTGGGAGGCAGCCCTGATGGAGGAAGACCTGCCGCACACCCGCCGCGTGGCCCTGCGAACCGCGATGGTCTACGGCCTCGGCGCAGACGGCGTGATGGCCACCACCGACTCGCTGATGCGCCTGGGTCTGGGCGGGCCGATGGCAGGAGGGGGGCAGTACGTGTCCTGGATTCACGAGCGCGATTTTTGCCGCGTCATTGAATTCCTGATTGGCGCTGGGCTGGAAGGCCCCGTCAATGTCTGCGCCCCGGAGCCGCTGCCCAACCGCGATTTCCTGCGCGCCTACCGCCACGCCTGGGCCATGCCGCTGGGCCTTCCATCCACCGCCGGGTTGATTCGTCTGGGGGCTGCTGTGATGAACTCCGAGGCTGAACTGCTGCTCAAGAGCCGCTCTACCGTGCCGGAGCGTCTGCTTCGGGCGGGCTTTGAATTCGAGTTTCCAGCCTGGCCGGAAGCGATCACCACGCTGGTGAAAGAGGTTCGGGAGGTGGGCCATGCGCCCCGCTAGAGTCGCCGTGATGCTGGCCGGGGTCGCGGCGCTGGCCGCACTCTCGGCCTGTTCGGACGTGCGCTATCTGGCGCAGGCGGCGGGCGGGCAGCTGGACTTGCTTCGGCGGGCGCGGCCCATCGCGGACGTGCTGGCCGATCCCGCCACCGGCGCGCAGGTGCGCCGCAAGCTGGAGCTGGTGGGCCGGGTGCGCGCCTTCGCTACCGGCGAACTGGGCCTGCCCGATCACGGCTCCTTCCTGGAATACGTGGATGTGGGCCGCCCCGCCGTGGTCTGGAACGTGTTTTCCGCGCCGCCCGACAGCGTCCACCTGCGAACCTCCTGCTTTCCCATCGCGGGCTGTGTGACGTACCGGGGCTACTTCCACGAGGCCGATGCGCGGGCCTACGCCGACACGCGCCGCGCGGCCGGGGACGACGTGAGCGTGGGCGGCGTCAGCGCCTACAGCACGCTGGGCTACCTGAAAGACCCGGTGCTGTCCACCATGCTGAACTCAGGGGATGCAGGGTTGATCCGCACCGTGATTCACGAACTGGCGCACCCGGCGCTGTACGTCAAGGACGACACCATCTTCAACGAGTCCTTCGCCACGGCCATCGAGGAGGCGGGCATGCGGCGCTGGCTCAAAAAATACGGCACGCCCGAATTGGCCCAGGCGGATCGGCTGGCCCAGGAACGGGCGGCAGGCTTCGAGAAACTGCTGCTCCAGACGCGCGGGGAGCTGGAAGCGCTGTATGCCCGCAACCTGCCGGCCGCCGAGGTTCAGATCCGCAAGGCGCAGGTCATCCAGACCCTGAATGACCGCTACGCCGCCCTCAAGGCGAGCTGGGGCGGCTACGCGGGTTACGACGGCTGGTTTGCGCGCGGGGCCAACAACGCCTCGCTGGGTGCGGTGGCCGCCTACGCGACGCTGGTGCCGGATTTCCTGGCCCTGCTGGAGCGCCACGGGGGGGATCTTCCCACCTTCATCAAGGCGGCAGCCGAATGCGCGGGGCGGCCCAGTGCCGAGCGGCAGTCTTGCCTGAAGGGCAGGTAGGAGAAGCCTTGGCGCCAGCCCCTGGAGTTCCACACCGCCTGAAGAAAACCTAGCGGCTCCCGTGTGCCGCCGCCCCCCGTCTGAGAGAATGCCCGCATATGTGGACTCTGGTTCTCAACAGCGGCAGCAGCAGCCTCAAATTCGCCGTGATTGACCCGGCCTCCGGCGAAACGCGGCTCTCCGGGCTGGCCGAGCGGCTGGGCGCCGAAGCGGCGTCCATGCGGATCGACTCCGGCGGCGCGCGGCAGACCCACTCCCTGAACGGCGGCAGCTACGCCGAGGCCATGCGGCTGGTGCTGGCCGAACTGGACGCGCTGGGCATGCGTCAGGACGTGCGGGCGGTGGGCCACCGCGTCGTGCATGGCGGCAGCCGCTTCAGCGCCCCGGCCCCCATCACCCCCGAGGTGCTGGAGGCCATCCGCGAATGCGTGGCCCTCGCGCCGCTGCACAACCCGGCCAACATCGCCGGGATCGAGGCGGCCATGACCGCCTTTCCGGGGCTGCCGCAGGTGGCCGTGTTCGACACCGCCTTTCACCAGACCCTGCCCGAAGTCGCGTACCGCTACGCCGTGCCGGAAGCGTGGTACACGCAGCACGGCGTCCGGCGCTACGGCTTCCACGGCATCAGCCACTCGTTCGTGGCGGGCGAGGCCGCGCGAATGCTGGGCCGCCCGCTGGCCGAGCTAAACCTGATCACCGCCCATCTAGGCAACGGCAGTAGCGTGACGGCGGTGGCGGGCGGGCGCAGCGTGGACAGCAGCATGGGCCTGACCCCGCTGGAGGGGCTGGTCATGGGCACCCGCAGCGGCAACGTGGACCCTGGCCTGCACGACTATCTGGCGCGCGTTTCTGGCCTGACCCTGACCCAGATCACGGCGGCCCTGAACCGCGAGAGTGGGCTGCTGGCCCTGTCGGGCCTGACCAACGATATGCGCGAGCTGGAGGAAGCGGCGGCGCGTGGGCATGACGGCGCGCGGCTGGCCGTGGAGATTTTCGTCTACCGGCTGGCGCAGGGCATCGCCGCGATGGCCGTGGCCCTGGGCCGGGTGGACGGGCTGGTCTTGACCGGCGGCATCGGCGAGAACAGCGCCACGGTGCGCGCGGCGACGCTGGCCCGCCTGCCCTTCCTGGGTTTCAGGCTGGACGAGGCTGCCAATGCCGCAGCCGTGCGCGGTCAGGGCGGCCCCATCAGCACCCCGGACAGCCTTCCCGCCCTGGTGGTGAACACCAACGAGGAATGGATGATCGCCCGCGAGACGGCGGAAGTCCTGAAGCTTGGGGGGCAGGACGCGGTGAGCGGGACGCGGTAGAGACCCAGCCTGCTCCTGCCTGTCTCCCGCACGTCTCTTGTCCTGACTGCGCCCCGCATCCCGCCAACCGCGCACCCCTCCGAAGGAGGCCCCCCATGAAAACCCTCTTCATCGCCCCCACCCGCAACGCCGTGGGCCTGTCCAGCACGGCGCTGGGCCTGGCCCGCGCGCTGGAACGGCAGGGCCTGAAAGTCGCGTTCCTCAAGCCGATTGCCCAGACGCACGAACTGGACACCGACGACAGCGTGCATTTTGCCCGCGCGCTGGCGCACCTGAAAACCCCCGATCCGATTCCGCTGTCCAGGGCCGAAGACCAGCTCAGCCACGGCGCGGAAGAGGAACTGATGGAAAGCGTGGTGACCCTGGCCCGCGCGGCCACCGACGGCGGTGGCGCGGACGTGCTGATTGCCGAGGGACTGGCCCTGACCGAGCGCAATGTGTACGCGGGGGCGCTGAACGCCTCGCTGGCCCGCAACCTGGAGGCCAGCACCGTGCTGGTGTCCAGTCTGGCGGGCGTGACGGCAGGGACGCTGGCCGACGAACTGGAAATTGCCGCGCAGAACTACCGCCGCAGCGACGGCACCGGCCTGTCGGGCTACGTGCTGAACTTCGCCCCGCGCGAGCTGGATTTCGGCGGCCTAATGGCCGAATTGCGCGCGCGCAGTCCGCTGCTCGCCAGCGGGGAACTGCCGCTGCTGGGTGTGGTGGCCCAGTCCCCGGCGCTGGCCGCCCCGCGCATGCTGGACGTGGCCCGTTACCTGAACGCCGAGGTGCTGCATGAGGGCGAGGCTAAACTGCGGCGCGTGACCAGCACGGTGGTCACCGCCCGCACTGTGCCACGCATGGCCCATCTGTTCGTGCCCGGCGCGCTGGTGGTCACCCCCGGAGACCGTGAGGACGTGATCATGGCCGCCGCCCTGTCGCACCTCAGCGGCGTGCCGCTGGCGGGGCTGATGTACACCTCGGGCAGCGCGCCGGAAGACAGCATAGAAAAGCTGTGCCGGGCGTCCCTGACCTCGACGCTGCCGATCCTGCGCGTGCAGACCAATTCCTTCCACACCGCCTCGATGCTGTCGCGCATGGACGCCCGCGTGCCGCACGACGACACCGAGCGCATGGAGCGCACGCTGGACTTCATTGCCGATCGGCTGGATCTGGCCGCGCTGCGCACCCGCATCCGCACGCCGGACGTGGTGGGCGAGCGCCGGCTGCCCCCCAGCGCCTTCCGTTACGAGCTGATCCAGCGCGCCCGCGCCGCCAACAAACGCATCGTGCTGCCCGAGGGCGACGAGCCGCGCACCATTCGCGCCGCCATCCGCTGCGTCGAGAAGGGCATCGCCCGCCCGGTGCTGCTGGCCCCGCCCGAGCGGGTGCGGCAGGTGGCCGACGGGCTGGCCCTGGCGCTGCCGCCTGAACTGGAAATCATCGATCCCCACAGCATCCGCGCCCAGTACGTGGCCCCGATGGTGGAACTGCGGAGGAGCAAGGGCCTGACCGCCCCGCAGGCCGAGGCGCAGCTGGAAGACGCCGTGGTGCTGGGCACCATGATGCTCTCTCTTGGCGAGGTGGACGGGCTGGTCTCCGGCGCGGTGCACACCACCGCCAACACCGTGCGGCCCGCCATGCAGCTGATCAAGACCGCCCCCGGCGCGGCGCTGATCAGTTCCATCTTCTTCATGCTGATGCCCGAGCAGGTGCTGGTGTACGGCGACGCGGCCATCAACCCCAACCCGGGCGCCGAGGAACTGGCCGACATCGCCATCCAGAGTGCCGACAGCGCGCTGGCCTTCGGCATCACGCCGCGCGTGGCGATGCTGTCCTACAGCACCGGCGAGAGCGGCAGCGGCGAGGACGTGGAAAAGGTGCGCGTCGCCACCAGACTGGTGCAGGAACGCCGCCCCGATCTGATGGTGGACGGCCCGATGCAGTACGACGCCGCCAGCGTGCTGAGCGTGGGCCGCCAGAAGGCTCCCGACAGCCTGGTGGCGGGCCGCGCCACGGTGTTTATCTTCCCCGATCTGAACACCGGCAACACCACCTACAAGGCGGTGCAGCGCGCGGCGGGCGTGGTGGCCGTGGGGCCGATGCTCCAGGGCCTGCGCAAACCGGTCAATGACCTGTCACGCGGCGCGCTGGTGGATGACATCGTGTACACCATTGCCCTGACTGCGATTCAGGCGGCGCAGGGGGAAGCGGCGCGGGCAGAAGGGGCCTGAGTCTGAGTGCCGCGCAGCTTCGTCGCCTCTGACTTCAGAGTTGCAGCTGACTCTCGTGGATGGCGCCGTGCAGCAGCGCGCGGATGCCGGGGCCATCCTCGTGACCGGCCGCCTCGCTCAGGCGGGTCAGCAACTGCGCGAGCTGATCGGTGGGGACCTGTTGCAGCCGGGCCGAGAAGATCTCGCTGTGCAGGGTGGGAATCACGTCCTCGCCGCTGGTGAGCAATTCCTCGTACAGCTTCTCGCCGGGACGCACGCCGCTGTACACGATCTCGATGTCCTGCGCCCCCGACAGGCGGATCACGTCCCTGGCCAGATCGGCGATCTTGACTGGCTCACCCATGTCCAGCAGGTACACGCTGCCGTTGCTGGCCAGGCCGCCCGCCTGCAACACCAGCCGACTGGCCTCCGGAATGGTCATGAAGTAGCGGGTCATGTCCGGGTGGGTGATGGTGAGCGGGCCACCCAGGCGAATCTGCGCCATGAAGGTAGGCACCACGCTGCCCCGGCTGCCCAACACGTTGCCGAAGCGCACCGAGACGAAGGCCTGGCCCGGCGCGGCCCTTAAGGCGGCGTCGGCGATGACCATCTCGGCGACGCGTTTGCTGGCCCCCATCACCGAGGTGGGGTTGACCGCCTTGTCGGTGGAGACGTTCACCAGCCGCGCGACGCCGTACTTCAGGCACAGCTCGGCCACGTTGCGGGTGCCCAGGATGTTGTTGTGGACCGCCTCGCTGGGGGCGGCCTCCATCAGCGGGACGTGCTTGTGGGCGGCGGCATGAAAGACCACGCCGGGCCGGTACGTCTCGAAGATGAATTCCAGCCGCGCCGGCTGGCGCACGTCGGCGATCAGGGCATGAAGCTGGATGCCGGGCCATTCGCGGCGCATCTCCTGCTCGATGGCGAAGATGCTGTTCTCGCCGCGGCCCACCAGCACCAGCCGGGCGGGGTTAAAGCGCGCCAGCTGCCGCACCAGCTCCGAGCCGATCGAGCCGCCGGCCCCCGTGACCAGCACGGTCTGGCCGGTGAGGTAGTCGGAGATGTTGCCCTGATCCACCTCCACCGGATCCCGCCGCAGCAGGTCTTCCACGCTGACCTTGCGCAACTGCTCGGTGGTGACCTGTCCACCCATCAATTCGTACAGACCGGGGATGGTGCGGGTCTGCAGCCCCGCCGCCCGCGCCGCGTTCACGTACTCCCGGATCACCTGTCCGCCGGCGGTGGGCATGGCGATCACCAGCAGGGTGGCCCCGGTTTCCTGCGCGGCATCCTGCAGATGCGACAGCGGTCCCAGCACCGGCAGGCCCACCAGCATCATGCCCGTCTTGTCGGCCGAGTCGTCGATGAAGCCCACCGGTTCCATGCCCTTCTCTGGCGAGCGCCGCAGTTCGGCAGCCATCAGGCGGCCCGCGTCCCCGGCCCCGGCGATCAGCACCCGGTCCGGGGCCTGCGCGTGCGTGGACAGGCGGCGGCGGCGGCGGCCCAGGCGCCAGCGCACCAGCAAGCGCAGCCCCGAGAGCATCGCCAGGGCCAGCACGCCCTCGAGCAGTGGAATGGACCACGGCACGAACAGCCACAGCCGCAGCACTGGCGTCAGCAGCAGCAGGACCAGCGTGACCACGCCGGTGGTGTACGCCAGCTGGCTCAGATCCTCGAAGGTCACGTAGCGCCAGATATGCCGTGAGACCCTGAAGTGCCGCAGCGCCAGCCACTTGATCGGCAGCCCGATCACTGCGTACAGCAGCACCGAGCTGATCGGCACCGACGCTTCTACAACACCCAGCGGTTCGGCCAGGCGCAGCACGTACGCCAGAATGGCCGCGAGCGTGAAGGCCAACAGGTCGAGGAGGAATTTGCCCGTGGCGACGTTCATCATTGTGTTCCGTTCATGGTCATTTCCCCGGCACCGGATCGCCCACACTGCCCGTGATCCCAGTGGTGCGGCGTCCCCGAAAGATAGACGCCAACGCCTATCCTCAGAAAACCCGCCCTCGCAGGCCCAATCTAGCAGAATGTCTTCAGACTCCACCGTTTCTCTTGCATCGCGTTGGTCAGTTGTTGCCCCTGCTTGTCCTGTACTGTTCTGGATCATCGTTTCCCGCTGAGGCCTCGAAAAGAGGCTGCCCGTCCCGTGAACAGCGGACCGTCCTTTCTTAGTCTAGAAGCAGGGGCATGATTTCGCTGTGTAACACTTAACCCCTGCCACGAGGACAGGGGTTAAGTGCGTGCTGGGCGTGGTGCACTCGACTGGAGTCGAACCAGTGGCCTGCCCCTTAGGAGGGGGCCGCTCTATCCAGCTGAGCTACGAGTGCGGGAAGGGTCAAGGTAAAGACCGTCGGCCTGACCCCCAGGTGCGGGTGAGACCGCCAGGAGTATAGCAAAGGAGCGGTCGGCGGCCAGCCGTCATAGACAGCGTCTGAGAGAAAAATGTAAGCCGGCCTTTCCTACACTGCCCTCTGAGGTTCCTTGATGACCAACGCTGTGTACACCATGACCGTTCATGCTTTGTCAGGCGTCGTCTCGGCCAGGGCGGCCGAGACCATGCTGCAAACGCTGCTGCGTGAGCAGCGCCTGATGCCCGAGACGGTGACGGCCCAGGACATGCAGCGCATCCTGTCCGGGCCGCTGCTGACCCGGCTCTCGATGGTGTTGCCGGAAACGCGCGCCCGTCAGGAACTGCTGGCCCTGACCCGCCAACTGGCGGCGGAATACCCCAAGGCCCCCACCCTGATGACCCAGATGGCGCCGTTTGCCGCCTGGGACGACGGTGTGGACGCCAGCGGCCTGTCGCTGGACCACCTGAGCCTGGGGGCCGACGACTTTGAATTCGACGATCCTGAGTATGTCTCGGTGGGTCTGGGCCGCGCCTATGACCTGAGCGGCGCGGCGGGGCAAGAGGAACTGCTGCGCGAGCTGGCCCGTTTTTCGGGGGTGCAGGGGGTGATGGTCTGCCGCGCCAGCGGCGAGGTGCTGCAAAGCCGCTCGATCGCCGGGGCCAGCGGCCTGGGCGGGGTGGTGGCCGCCACGGCGCTGCTGCTGGGCGGGCGCACGCTGCGGCTGATGTCGGCGGATCTGGGCGGACGGACCGTGTGCATGCGGCCCCTCGGCGAGTACTGTGTGGCGGTGGTGGTGGGGGCTCAGGCCAACGTGGGCCGGATGCTGGTGGAATTACAGGGACTTCAGGTGGCCGCATGACACAGGGCAGGGCAGGACGTGGCTTCAGGGGAGCCGGCTTCACGGCGGCGCTGTTGACGGTGGGTTCGGCGGGCGCGCAGGATCTGGGCGCCTACCGGGCGCTGGCCGCCGATCTGGACGGGGCGGTGACGGTCAGGGACACCTCGGCGGCCCTGGCGCTGACCCGGCTGGATGCGGCGGCCTCGGATCTGGACAAGCTGGCCCCCAGCCTGAGCAACCGGCAACTGGTGGCCGGGCTGCGCGGGGGGCTGGACGGGGCCCGTGGGGCGCTGGCCCGCAGTCCCGCAGAGCTCGAAGCCCAGGTGCTGCTGGCCCGCGGACTGATGCGCAAGGCGCTGTACGACCAGACCCTGAGCCGGCTGGCCAGGGCGCCGGCCAACGGAACGGCGCAGCTTCAGCTGCTGGGCGACGAGTTCGGGCTGTCCGGGGCGGCGGCGCAGGCCCTGGGCGCCGACGGCGCGGCGGGACGCCTGCCCAGGGTGGCCTGGCGGCTGCAGCGTGAGGCGGCGCGCAAGATCTCAGTGGCCCTGACGGCGGCCCAGCCCACCCAGTCCCCGACCAGCTACCTGAACCTGGCGCGGGGCATGGCCTGGTTCACGGCGGTTCAGGACGCGTCGGTGGCCGGCGACCTGAGGGTCTCGCAGTTCGGCGACGCGCTGCGGCAACTGACGGAGGGCGACGTGGCCGCGCTGGGCGCGTCGCTGACTGCGCTGCGCCAGGGCAACCGGCAGTTCCTGGACGCGCTGGCCACACCGCCCAGTGGCGCGGCGGTCACGGCCCCTGCCGCGGGCACAGTGGCGGCCCGTCCGGACACGGCGCCGGAAGGGGCATCGTCCACTCCGGCACCCGTGGCGGTGGCCCCGGTCAGGCCCGCCCCTGCCACCAGCGCGCCGTCCCGTCCGGTGACGGCCACCGGCGAGGTCTACGCCGCGCTGGGGCGGGCGCTGTCGGCCGCCGGCCACGGGGACCCCGTGCAGGCGCGTGGGCAGCTGGGACAGGCCACCACCGCGCTGGCCGCCGCCCCGGCCTCGTTGCGCGGCGCGCAGGGCTACGACACGCTGGTGTTCGATCTGGGCGCGGCCCAGGCCCGCACGGCGCTGCGCCCCGCCGACGTGCAGGCCCTGATCGCCACCCTGACCGGGCTGGAGCAGCGGGCCGCCGGACAGCCGGTCAGTGCGCTCGACGGCGTGTCGGCCGGGGTGGCGCGTGGTTTCGGGGGCTGGCTGCGGGTGCTGGTGTTCGCGCTGCTGGCGCTGCTGGCCTTTGTGCCGCTGTACCTGCTGAATCTGGCCTTTGGTGGACGCAACACCTTCTGGCGCGCGATTGCCGCCGGGCTGGCGCTGCTGCTGCTGCCGGCCTTCCTGGAAGGGCTGTTCGGCTTGCTGGGCGCGCTCGGGGACCTGACGGGCCTCGGGGCGCTGGCGGCGGCGAGCAACCTCACGCTGACCCAGAACGCCTACGGTCTGCCGCTGTGGGCCCTGACGGTGGCAGCGGCCATTGCCCTGAGCACCTTCGGTTTCCGGGGACTGTGCCAGCAGTTCGGCCTGCTGGGCCGCCGCAGCGCGCCGGCACCGGAAGCCGCCGCCGCCCAGAGCCTGGACTGGGACGAGGACCTGTGACGGCCCGGCGGCAGCGGCAATCGGCCCCACCTGAGCGGCGCGCCGGACGGCAGCCATGACGGCGGGCCTGCACCAGCTGCCGGTCAAGATGCTGGGCGACCTGATCTCACCCCGCGCATTGGAGCGGATCTTGCAGGACGCCGCCACGTCGCGCGGCACCACGCCGGGCGGGATGGACTCGCAGACGCTGGAGGACATCCTCAAGCGCGAGGTCTTCAAGCGGCTGCAGCTGAGTGTTCCTGCACCGCTGGCCAAGCGCCGGGTGTCCGAGGTGCTGGCCGAACTGTCGCGAACCACCCAGGAGCGGGCGCCGCTCAACGACGCCGCGCTTGATGAGCTGGAGGAACACGCGCGCCGCTTCGCGCTGTACTTCGACTGGCCCGAGACCCAGCGCCTGCGCGGCCTGCTGGGCGTGGCCCGCCAGGAGCAGGAGGCGGGCCGCGACATCGCCCCCCTGGTGCAGGAGGGCCGTGACCTGACCGCGCAGATGGACCGCCGCCTGCAGGAAGGGCTGGTGGTGCAGGCCCAGGACCTGGCCGAACTGCGCGCCATCTTCACGCGGGTCCAGGGCCTGGGCAGCCGCGAGGTGCGCCGCCTGGACACCCTGATCGCGCAGATCGACGAGGCGCAGACGCAAGGCACCCTGGTGCCCGGCGAGGTGGACCGCGCCCGTACCCTGACCTACACCCTGCGCAAACTGCTGGAGTCCTCGGTGGTGCAGGGCCTGGGCGGCGGCGACAGCGCCGAGAGTGCCCTGGCCCAGGCCCGCGTGCTGGAGCTGGAGCGCGAGCACGCCCTGCAGGCCCTGAACGCCGCCGAGCAGGAATTTGCCGCGCTGCTGCTGGTGCGGCCCGAGCTGCGGGCTCAGTTTGAGACCCTGCGGGGCAATGGCGCGCAGCCGCCGCCCACGGCGCAGGCGCTGGAGGGCTGGTGCGAGACCCTACGTACCGTACTGGCCGAGGTCCTGAGCGAGCAGCGTGACGAACTGTCGGCGCTGGAGCGTGACCTGTCGGGCCACCCGGCCGGGGCGGGGGTGCGGGTGTCGCTGGACGCGGCCCGCCACCTGCTGGACCGCGGCAGCCTGGCCAGCGACGAGCTGCGCGCCCTGGGAACGGCGCGCGGCGCGTTGCAGGCCAGTCCCGACGGCGCGGGCCTCAGCGGCGAGGCGGGGCTGAACGCGGGCCGCGAGCTGCTGGAGATCGAGCGCACCGCCCGCGATCTGCCGGGCGCAGCTGCCGAACTGGCCCCGCTGATCGCCGAAGCCCAGGCGGCACTGTCTCACGGACAGGAGGCGAATCTGGACCCGCTGTGGGCGGTACTGGAACGCCACATGGGCGCCGCGGCCCAGGAGCGCGAGAGTTTCGATGACCGCGCCGACCGGATCGTGGCCGAATACGACGCGGTGCGTGGGCTAGCCGGTGAAACCACCCAGCGTCTGGGCCGCCTGGCCGACACGCTGCGCGCCCAGCGCCGCCTGGGGCCGATGAGTGCCGCGGCCCGCAGCCGCTACGCCCAGACCCTGGACGACGCCGAGACCCTGCTGGCCGAGGCCCAGGCCGAGTACCGCGCGGCCCAGGAGGTCACGGCCACCTTCGGCGACGACGCCCTGAGCGGCCTGCTGGGTGTTTTCGAGTTGGGCGCGCTGGGCCAGGAGCCTTCCGTGCCTGCCGATCCCACTGCGGCCGAGGTCTGGACCCTGCAGGGCTGCATGCTGCTCAGCGGTCCCCGGGACGAGATCACGGTGCCGCTGACCAACCTGATCACGCTGGCCGAGGACATGGGCGTCACCGACCTGACCATGGACAGTGCCGGCCACCGCTGGGCCGCGCAGCGCGACGCCGAGGGCTTGTGGCAGGTGACCCGGACGCGGCGCTAGCATCGGCGGTGATGCCTGCCCTTCCACCAGAAGCCGGCCCGCTCGAACCCGGTCAGTCCCGACTGTTGCGCGGTCCCGACGAACAGCGGCGCTTCGGCGCGGCCCTCGCCGCCGCGCTGCCGCCCGCCGCCGTCCTCTTTCTGGAGGGCGAACTGGGCGCCGGCAAAACCACGCTGACCGCTGGGCTGGTCGGCGCGCTGGGCTTCACGGAGTCGGTGACCAGTCCCACCTACGCCCTGATCCACGCCTACCCCACCCCGGCCGGCCGCGCCCTGCACGTGGACGCCTACCGCGTGCGCGACGTGCAGGAACTGTACGAACTGGACCTCGAAGACCTGATCGCGGGCAGCCGCCTGAGCGTCATTGAGTGGGGTGAGCGCCTGTACGCCGACTACCCCGGTGCGCCGATCCTGCGGCTGGAGCATCTGGCCGGCGAGGAGGACGTGCGGCGGGTCACACGGCTGCGCTGAGGAACCTACATCACGTCGGTTTGCGCCCCCGCCTCCCAGGCCGTGATGGTCAGATCGGTGACCCCCATGCCGTGAACGGCGGCCACGGCCTCGCCCACGCCAGGTTGCGCCAGATGGGTTTGCATGGCCTCCAGGCTGTCCCACTGCTCGCTGATAACGAAGTGGCCCGGCGTTTCCAGATTCTCGGACACCAGATACAGCCTGCAGCCCGCTTCCTGGCGGGTGGCCTGCGCGATCTGGCGCAGCAGGGCGCGGATGGCGTCGGCGTGCGCTGCGGGGGCGGTCAGGGTGCCGTGGGACAGGATCATGGGGTGCTCCTTGGGCGGTGGTCCGCTACGCGAATCCCTTGCCAGGGCGGAGGGGATGGGGAGGGTGGATTGCGGGGTCAGGCTAGCACCGGGAAGGCAGAAAAGCGGTGTGAATGAGGACGGTCTGGCACCCAGGGGTCCGTGCCGCCGCAGAGGGTGACTCAGTGCAGCGGCACATGCCCCGGAAAGCCAATTACCCAGTCCAGCAGGTCACCCACCATCGCGCTGGCGGTGATCATGCCGCCTGCCCCGCCCCCGGCGAAGACCAGCGTGCCGCACTCCTCGCCCTCGTACACCAGCGCGTTGCGGCCCGCCCCGGCGGTGCACAGCGGATGGCTCCTGGGCAGCCGCTGCGGGGCAACCGCGGCCTTCCAGTCCGTCCCCTGGCGTTCCAGTTCAGCCACCAGCTTGATGCACTCGCCGGCGGCCTGGGCCTCCTGAATGTCCTGCTGGGTGATGTGCTCGATGCCCTGGACCGTCACGGCGCTGTAGGGGAAATTGCCGTCGGCGCAGAAGCGGGCCAGCACCGCCAGCTTGTGCGCGGTGTCGAAGCCGCCGACATCCAGGGTGGGCGGCGTTTCGGCGTAGCCCAGCGCCTGCGCCCCGGCCAGGGCTTCGGCGTAGGTCTGCCCCTGTTCCATCTGATCCAGAATGTACAGACAGGTGCCGTTCAGCACCGCCTGCAGCCGGGTAAAGGTGCTGGCGCGCAGCACGGTGCTCATAGGGCCGATCACCGGGGTGCCGGCCATCACGCTGGCCTCGTAATACAGGCTTCCGGCCAGGGCGTAGTCGCGCAGCACGTCCCAGCGTTCGGCCAGCAGCGCCTTGTTGGCGGTGATCACCGGGCGGCCCGACCGGAGGTACGGCAGCAGCATCGCCAGCGGACGGTCCACGCCGCCCATCGCCTCGATTACCACCCCGCATTCCTGCAAAAAACCGGGATCGGTGGTCACGCGCGTGCCGGGCGGGACGTCGCGCACCTTGTCCACGTCGCGGACCAGGACGCCGGAAATCTCGATCTTCACGCCCAGGTCGGCAAACACACTTTCCCGGCGTTCGATCAGTTTCAAGACGTCCTGGCCGACAGTGCCGCTGCCCAGGACGCCCACGGTGACAGTTCTCATGGGCTTCACCCTAACGTGGCGCGCGAACAACGGACGGGGCCGGGTTAGGTGTGGGCACAGGGAGAGGCCTGTGACCCTGCTCCAAGTCGCCCAACCGGCGGGACGCTAGACTGCCCACATGTTCCCTGTGTCAAAAGTCTATCCGTCGGCGGATTCTCCGTCCGCTGAGGGTCCGCCGCGTCTCGATGCGCCGCGGGCCGTGTATGCGCCGTGAGTTCCCGTCTGCAAGAGCTCCAGTCCGAATTCGGGCTGGTGGAGCGCCGCCTGGGTGACCCGGCTGCCCTGGCCGATGGCCGCGAGTACGGCAAACTGACCCGCCGCCACCGTGAGTTGCTGCCCCTGGTGACACTGCTGCGCGAGCGCGACAGTTTGCAGGGCGATCTGGCCGGAGCGCGCGAACTGCTCTCGGACCCGGAGATGAAGGAGCTGGCCGTCGGGGAAATCAGCGGGATCGAGACCCGGCTGGCCGAGATCGAGGCCGAGCTGGAAGTGCTGCTGCTGCCCACCGATCCCGACGACACCAAGGACGTGATCCTGGAGCTGCGCGCGGGCGCGGGCGGCGCGGAGGCGGGGCTGTTCGTCACCGATCTGCTGCGGATGTACACCCGCTACGCCGAGGGCCTGAACCTTAAACTGAATGTGCTGGACGCCAACGAGAGTGATCTGGGCGGCGCGAGCAAGGTGGTGGCGGAAGTGACTGGCGACGGGGCCTTCCGCGCCTTCAAATGGGAGCGCGGTGTCCACCGCGTCCAGCGCGTGCCGGCCACCGAATCGGCGGGGCGCATCCACACCAGCACCGTAACGGTAGCCGTGCTGCCCGAGGCCGAGCAGGACGAGGTTCACCTGGACCTGTCGGAAGTGCGCATCGACGTCTACCGCTCTCAGGGCGCGGGCGGGCAGGGCGTGAACACCACCGACAGCGCCGTGCGGGCGGTGTACCGCGCCGGCACCCCGGACGAGATCATGGTGGTCTGTCAGGACGGGCGCTCGCAGATCAAGAACCGCGAGAAGGCCCTGGTGGTGCTGGCCTCGCGCCTGGCCGAGCGCGAACGCGCCGCCCGTGACGAGCAGGAGCGCAGCGAGCGGGCCTCGCAGGTGGGCAGCGGCGACCGCAGCGAGAAGATCCGTACCTACAACTACCCGCAAAACCGCGTGACCGATCACCGCCTGGAAGGCGACGACAAGAACCACCCGCTGGACAGCGTGATCAACGGTGCGCTGTCCCCGGTGGTGGCGGGTCTGGCCCGCGCCGAGCGGGAACGGCAACTGCTGGAGATGGCGGATCAGGAGGGGGCCGGCCTACAGGAGGGTGCGGGCCGCCGTGGACAGCATGGCGCGGCGTGACCTGCTGGTGGCGGCGGGCATCCTGCGCGACCGCTTCGGGCGGGTGCTGCTGGTGGGCAACGACTGGCAGGGCCACGGGCGCGTGCGCCACACCCTGCCCGGCGGCGTCGTGGAGAACGGCGAGACCCTGCCCGAGGCCCTGTACCGCGAGATCTTCGAGGAAACCGGCCTCAAGCTGACCGGCATCCTGCACATGGCCTACACCGTGCACATCGAGGACGAGCGCCGGGGCGAGCGCGCCATCGCCGTGGCCTTCGAGGCCACCTGGGACGGCCTGCTCAACCCCGCCGATCCCGACGGCTTTATCGTCGAGGCCCGCTTCTGCACCCCCGAGGAGGCGCTGGAGAAGCTGGAATCGCCGCCCATGCGCGAACCGCTCAGCGACTTCCTGAAGACCGGCGAGCCGGGGCGCTTCTACGCGTTCAAGGGTTGGGACGGGCGCGGCGGCCTGCGTATTCCGGCCCTGAAACCGCGCCCGTGAGGGACGAGCGCTTCGTGACCTCGTGGAGCGGCGGCAAGGACAGCGCCCTGGCCTTCCACCGCGCCAAACGGGCTGGGGGTGTGCCCCAGGCCATCGTCAACGTGCTGGACGAGTCGGGCGGGCGCTCACGCTCGCACGGGCTGCGCCCGGAGGTGCTGGCGGCCCAGGCTGCGGCGCTGGGCGTGCCGCTGCATACGGCGCGGGCCTCCTGGGCCAGCTACGAGGCCGAGTTCACCGCCCTGCTGAGGGGCGCGGCGACGGACGGCGCGGCAGCGGCGGTCTTCGGGGACATCGATCTGGCCGCCCACCGCAAGTGGGAGGAGAAGGTCTGCGCGGCAGCGGGCCTGCGTGCCGAATTACCGCTGTGGCTTGAACCCCGCCGCGCGTTGGTGGACGAGCTGCTGGGCCTGGGCTTTCGCGCCCGGATCGTCGCGGTGAAAGAAGACGCCCTGCCCGCAGCCTTGCTGGGCAGGACACTGGACGCCGCGCTGGTGGCCGAGATCGAGCGGCTGGGCGCCGACGCCTGCGGCGAGAACGGCGAATACCACACGGTGCTGGTGGACGGCCCGGATTTTGCATGGCCGATCCACCTGATCGCCGGCCCGGCGGGTGTTCACCACACGGGCGAGGGTATGTTCAGGGTGGCAACGCTGGATCTGGTGCTGGCTTAAAACCGCGTTTCAGACGGGTTGTGGCTACAACGGATTCCGTCTGTTTCGTTTACAAATCGGAACAGCGCCGATTTGTAAACTCCACGCCCGGAACCCGTTGCTCTCCTACTCGCTTCGCTCGGATTGGATCACTTCGTTAACGATCCAATCGGAGTCCGTATCAGTCGTAGTCCACCGACAGCACTTCAAAGTTGGCCGTGCCCTTGGGCAGTTGAACCGTCACCTTGTCGCCCTCGCGCTTGCCCGCCAGGGCCTGTCCGAAGGGGCTGGCGTCGCTCACGCGGCCCCTGGGCACGTCCACCTCGTAGGTGCCCACCAGTTCGAACTGGCGCTCGTTGCCCTTCTCGTCGCGCACCCGGATCTTGGCGCCCAGGCCCGCGCCCTTGCTGGCGTCGCCCTCAATGATCTCGGCACGCTCCAGCTGGTTCTCGATCTCGGCGATGCGGGCCTCGTTCTCGCTCTGCTGCATGCGGGCCTCGTCGTAGGCCGCACTTTCCCGCAGGTCACCGTCGGCGATGGCGATGCCCATGTATTCCGAAATCTGCTCGCGGCGCACGGTCTTCAGGTGGTGCAGGGTTTCGGCCAGCTTGTCGTACCCGCGCTGGGTCATGGTGATGCGTTCCTGAGTCATAGAACTTCCAGTATACGTCGCGCCGGGCAAATGTCGCCGCCGTAGGTCCGTCAAGGGCCAGGGTTCGGTAAAGGCCCGGTTCAGCGCCCCCCGCCGCCAAGCGCCTAGGCTGCCTCCATGACCCGTTACGACGATGACCGCGAGATCAAGGGCGAGGTGCAGGACGACGGCGTGGACCGCGAGATCCTGCAGGACAAGATGGTGGCCGAGGACGTGCTGCGGCAAGACACCAAGGCCGACCGCAAGAACCCCAACGACCAGCCCGGCTTTATGGACGGCATCCGGGGCGACTGGGACGGCGAGGTCCGTCAGGGCGACCCCAACAACCTGACCGGCGGGGATCTGGGCGGAGAGGAACATGGCGGCGAGGGCGTGACCCGCAGCGGCGGCGTGGACGGCGGCCCGGCCCGCGAGCATCCCCTGCCCGGCGACAAGAAGTAGAGATCAGAAAGACAGTGGCCCCGACAGATAAGTTGGGGCCGCTTTCCCGATTGCCTCCACCTACCGCCGCTCCACCCCGGCATCCAGCGCGGACGCCAGCGCCTCCTGCGCCCGCTTCTGGCTGTCGTCCACCTCTACGGCCACCTGCTGACCGCTTTCCAGGTCCATCACGAAATGGTCCCCGTCCAGCCGCACGCGCGACAGAATCTGTTCCTCGCCTTCGGGCCGGGTGGCGGCGCGCAGTTCCACATAGGGGCGCATGGGCGTGCGGATCACCTTGGGGGCCAGAATTTCTTCCACCTGAAAGATGCCGCCCGAGTTGTTCATGGTCACGCTGATCAGCACCGGGGCGCGCTGGCCCCGCTCGATCACCACCTCGTCCACCGCCAGCGCGCTGATCGAGTGAATGTCCACGCTGCCCAATGAAAAGGCCTTGCGCCCGCGTCCCTTGGTGATGTCGGTGCCGTCGGCCACGGCGGTGATGCCGCCTTCCAGGGTCAACGGCGGCGGGTTCAGGTCATGGCAGTTGATCGAACCCAGGATGAACGAGCGCACCTTGGCGCGTTTGAAGGGATCGGGGTACAGCGGCCCCATGATGCGCTCCAGGATCGGCAGCGCCAGCATCACGCCGTGCTGCTCGTGCGAGACGCGGTGAATCTGGTTGCCGATATCGTGCAGCATGGTCCCCAGAATCACGGTCAGGTACACGTCATCGGCGTCGCCCACCCCCAGATCCATGATGTCGGGCTTGACGCCCCCCTCCAGCAGCAGTTCGGTGATCGCCAGGCTGGCGGCCCCGGTGATAAAGGAATGCACCCGCCCGTGGTCGTTGTAGCCCAGCTTGCGCATGGTGATGTAGTTCGCCATGTCCCAGTGGGCCAGCGCCTCGGGATCGCTGGCCAGGGCCGCGTAGGCCGCCAGCGCCCGTGGATAGTGCTCCAGGTCCGCGCGGATGGCGGCGTCGGCCTCCGCAATCAGTTTGGAGCGCGGCGTGGTGAACTCGACGACGCGGCCAGCGGGACCGCTGCTGGCCGGGCCGGTGGTCAGTGAGGGTTCGGCCGGCACCCCCGCCACGTCCTGCACCGCCCCGGCCTGGACGCTCAGCTTGAACTTCTGATCGGCCCGTCTCGACAGTTTCTGGTTGGGGCGCGTGCCGTCACTCACCCTGGAAGTCCGCCTTTCTCTTGTTCAGGAAGGCGTCCACGCCCTCGCCGAAATCCTTGGTGGCGACCAGCAGCCCGAACAGGTCCGCCTCGACTTCCAGTCCAGCGTCCAGCGTGGTGTCCAGGCCCCGGCGCACCGCCTCCTTGACCAGCGACAGGGCAATCGGGGCGTTCTTCAAAATGGCCTCGGCCACCTCGCGCGATTTGCTCAGGGCGTCGTCGGCCACGTAGTTGACCAGCCCCATGCCCAGGGCTTCCTCGGCGCCGACCTGGCGGGCGGTGAGCATCAGGTCCAGCGCGCGGCCCGCCCCGATCAGGCGCGACAGGCGCTGGGTGCCACCGAAACCCGGCAGCAGGCCCAGCGTCACCTCCGGCAGGCCCAGTCTGGCGCGGCTGGACGCCACCCGGATGTCGCAGGCCAGCGCCAGTTCCAGCCCGGCCCCCAGCGCAAAGCCGTTGACGGCCGCGATCACCGGGATGGGCAGCGTGGCGATCCGGTGCATCACGTCCTGCCCGGCCAGCGACAGTTCGCGGCCCGCATACACGCCGTCCAGGGACTTGAACTCGGTGATGTCCGCCCCGGCCACGAAGGCGCGGTCGCCGCCGCCGGTGATGATCAGCGCACCGACCTCGGCGTCGTCCACGATCAGGTCCACCGCCTCGCTGATCTCGCCCAGGGTTTCGGCATTCAGCGCGTTCAGCGCCTTGGGGCGGTTGACGGTCAGGACCGCGATGGGGCCGTGACGGTCAATCTGCACATTCTCGAATTCCAGTTCGTCCAGTTGCGTCATGCCCCCACTTTGACACGGCGCGTTCGTCCCGGTTCCTGACCGCGCGGCAGGCGCCTCTCGTGGCGTCACACCCCGGTTGATGTTCCGGTGGTGGTGCGTCATCATTCAGACCTCAATCCTATCGGCCTGGTCTCATTGCGAAAAACCGCACATGAGCGCTATTTCATGAAGTTCAGTCAGATTCCCCGGCACATTCCTGTTGCACGTCTGCTGTGGAGAATTGGGCGAACCGCCGTTTTGTGGCGCCGGCAAGCTAAAAGTTTTGGTCCATCGCTTGCTTCGCAAGGCAGCCGAGGAGTGACCTGCCAGCTGACTGATGAAACAGTCAAAAGGAATCGTTGGCGGATTCACAAACTCCTCACGTCCTGCTCCTACGGTGACAGTAGGAAACAGGAGGAAAACTCTGTATTCAGCAGTTGGTCCTGCCCATCATCTCGAGGAGAACATCACATGCGTAAATCCCTTATTCTGATTTCCACCCTTGCCCTGAGCCTCGGCGTCGCCGGAGCGCAGGACACCGCGCCCGCCACCAGCCCCGTTCCCGTGACCCTGACCGACGTGCCCGCCGGGCACTGGGCCAAGGACGCCGTGGACCGCATCGTGCAGTGTGGCCTGATCCAGGGCTTCCCCGACGGCACCTTCCGCGGCAACGAGAACCTGACGCGCTACCAGGCCGCCCTGATCTTCTACCGCCTGCTGCAGACCGGCGCGCTGAGCACCTGCGACATGAGCCAGCAGGACATGACCACTGTGGCCAACGGCATGCAGGAAGTCAGCACCGAGATGGCCGCCATCGCGGGCCGCGTGACCGATCTGGAGAAGCTGAACGCTGACCAGCAGGCCCGCATCGACGCGCTGGAAGCCCGCATCAACGAGATGGGCACCGCCGCCACCAGCAACGCCGACACCGCCGCGCTGACCGCCCGCATTGACGCGCTGGAAGCTGCCGTGCAGAACATCCCGGCAGGTCCCGTCGGTCCGGCTGGTCCCGCGGGCCCTGCTGGTCCGGCCGGTCCTGCGGGCCCTGCTGGTCCTGCGGGCGCCGCCGGCACGACCACCACGATCACCCCCGCTCCTGCCCCCGACACCACTCCGGTTCCCGGCACCACCGTCGTGATCGGCGAGCCCACCACCGACCTGAGCACGGCGAGCGCCAAGACCCTGTACGCCGGGATCAGCGCAGGTGCCAACTTCGTCGATAAGAGCAGCAACTGCATCAACAACATCCAGAAGAGCAAGGCAGCGACCAACGTCTGTGTGTCTGCCGGCGCAATGATCGGTTCCACCAGCGTGATCGGCCCGGTCGGCGCGCGGGTGTCCGCCCAGTACCAGCCCGGTTTCAACACCATTCACGCCGATGTGAACGCGACCTACAACCTGAACGCGGGCAACCTGCACCCCTACGTGGGCGCCGGCCTGGGTCTGACCAGCAGCAAGTCGCGCACCGCGACGGGCAACACCAACGCGACCGACACCTACGTCAACGCGCTGGTGGGTCTGGACTTCCGCATCACCGACAGCATCGCCGCGTTCGTGGAAGGCAACGGCCGCTACTACCTGAGCAACAAGGGCTTCGGCACGGGTCTGAGCAACGTCCGCAACGATGGCACCGGCACGGACCAGTACAACGGCAGCACCGATGCGGCCAAGACCACCAAGGGCTTCGGCGGCGCGGTCAAGGCCGGCCTGAAGTTCTACTTCTAACCCTCTCCCTGAGTTCCTGAAACTGACCTCCTGCGGGGGGTCAGTTTTTTGTGGTTTGCGCAGGCGCCCCTGGCCCTGCGCTGCCCCTTTCATTCCTTTTTCCAGCGTCAGTGGCGCTAGACTGTGATCCATGCGCCTCGTTTCCTTCATCCAGGTGCTGTTGCTGCTGGCGATCCTGGCTTACCTGACCCTGTTCACGCTGGAGAACCCGGACCCGGTGCGGCTGCCCCTGCCGTTCGGGCGCGGGGAACTGTCGTTGTCGGTGGGGGTGACGGTGGCCCTGTTCGCGCTGATCGGCGCGGCCTACGCGGCCCTGCTGCTGCTGCCGCCGGTGTGGCGTGAGCGCCTGCGCCGCCGCCAGGAACGCCGCGCACGCCGCGCGGTCGAGGAGCGGCTGACCGCCACCCTGCAGGCCCGGCTGGGGGTCAGCCCGACGTCGGTGTCGGCGGCCGACCCGTTGCCCGTGCCCGTTCAGGGACCGTCCGCGTGAAGGGGAAGACGGCGCCGGCCGTGCCCCCGGCCCGGTGGCTGCTGGCCCCGCCCGCCAGCCGCGAGGAGTTGCTGGCGGTGATGCGGCAGTGGCGTGTCTCGCCGCCGCTGGCCCAGGTGCTGCACGGACGCGGCCTGACCCCGGCGTTGCTGGACCCGCCGCTGGCCCTGACCCCCAACCCCGCACTACGCGAGGCGGCCCGGCGCATCGTGCAGGCAGTAGGGCACAAAAAGCGCATCCGCATCCACGGCGATTACGACGCCGACGGCGTCAGCGCCACCGCCGTGCTGGTGCTGGGGCTGCGGGCGCTGGGTGCGGACGTGCACGGCTTCATCCCCCACCGCCTGAACGAGGGGTACGGCGTTCACCCGGACAAGGTCACCGAACACGCCGAGAACTGCGACCTGCTGGTCACGGTGGACTGCGGGGTCAGCAACGTGAACGAGGTGGCCGCGCTGCTCGCGCTGGGCACCGAGGTCATCGTCACCGATCATCACACGCCGGGGGACAATTTCCCAGCGGCGCTGGTGGTGCATCCCAGTCTGACCGACGGGTATGATCCGGCGCTGCACAACTTGACCGGCGCGGGGGTGGCCTATCACCTGCTGTGGGCCATCCACGCCGAACTGGGTCTGGACGAGCCCAGAGCGCTGAGTGCCCTGGCCACGCTGGGAACGGTGGCGGACGTGGCCCCGCTGATCGGCGAGAACCGCGCCCTGGTGCGCGCCGGGCTGGAGGCGCTGGAAGGCACCGAGCTGCCCGGCCTGCGCGCGCTGTTGGATTCGGGGCGGGTGCGGCGCCCCACGGCGCGGGACGTGGCCTTCGTCATCGCGCCGCGCATCAACGCCGCCGGGCGGCTGGGCGAGGCCGACATCGCGCTGGAGCTGCTGACCACGCCCAGCCGTCACGACGCCGGGCGGCTGGCCGAGTATCTGGAAACCCGCAACGGCGAGCGGCGCAAATTGCAGGACGAGATGTTCGCCCAGGCGCTTCAGATCGCCGACCCCGCTGAACCTGCGCTGGTGGTCACGCACCCCGACTGGCACGCGGGCGTGATGGGCATCGTGGCCAGCAAGCTGGTGGAGACTTACCACAAGCCGGTGTTTATCGTGGCTCAGGGCAAGGGATCGGTGCGCAGCACACCGGGGATCAGCGCGGTGGAGGGGCTGCGCTTCAGCGAGGACCTGCTCAGGCGGTATGGGGGCCACACCGGGGCCGCCGGGTTTTCACTGGACGAGGCGCAGTTCGGGGCCTTCCGCGAGCGCATCCACACCTACGTGCGGCAGTTTCCGCCGCCCGTGCCACGCGTGCGGCTGGACGCGGCGCTGCCCACGCTGGGGGCCACCCACGAACTGGTGGACGGAGCCAGCGCTTTCGAGCCGTTCGGCGAGGGCCACGCGCCCCCGCTGTGGCATGTCCGGGACCTGCTCAGCGACACCCGGCTGGTGGGCAAGCGCGGCGACAGCCTGCAGTTCCGGGTGGGCGCGCTGCGAGGCATCAAGTACGGCGAACACGACGCCGCGCCGGGGGAACGCGACCTGGCAACGGGGCTGGTCCTCAGCGAGTGGCGCGGGCAGACCCGGCTGGAATATCACGCCCAGGCCCTGCGGGTGCCTGCCGGAGTGGCGCTGGACCTGAGTGTTCCTGACGGACTGGACCTGCCCCGACTGAATCCCAGAGACGCCATGCAGCGCCTGAGCGCCGGGGCCAGCGCCTACGCCACCCCGGCGGTGGCCGCGTACCTGCGCGACAACGTGCCGGGGCTGCGGCTGATCGGGGCGGGGGAGCCCTGGACCGGCGGCGAGCTGATCCTGTACGCCCTGCCGGAAGAGGATGACCTGCGGCGCTGGCTGCGGACCGGCGGAGCGGTGGCCTTCGCGCTGGGGCCGAAGACCCTGTCCGAACTGGAGGGCGCGCTGACCCGCCACCACCTGAGCGCCCCGCCGATGAACCCGCTGGACGCTGCCACGGGCGACGAGGCCCACATGACCCGCGCCGCCGACGCCTACCGCCGCTGGCAGTGGGCGCACCATCACCGCACGCTGGACGACGCGGGCTGGACCGCCTCGGTGTACGCCATGCTGGGCCTGGCCGTGCCGAAAGTGGCCGTGCCGGAACTGGCGCTGGGCGACTGAGGTTCAGCACAGCCGAAGGTGGAACCGCGGGCTTCAGGGCAGGACCGTTACCCGTCCCTCCAGCGGATCAAGCCGGACCTGCGCCCCCAGTGGCAGTGTCAGTTGCGGGCTGGTGTGGCCGAAGTCCACGTTCGCCACCACAGGCAAGTCCGCGCGTCCGGCCTCGCGCAGCACGCGCCGCACCCAGCGGTACAGGTCCTGCACCATCTCGGGGGTGTAGCTTCGCGGACGCGCCAGCAGCAGGCCGGCAGCATGGGCCAGAATACCCTGCGCGGCGTAGTTTCTGAGCCAGTACCCCACCTGAGCCGGCGCGGGCACGTCCTCGCTGGTTTCCAGCGCCAGTACCGCACCGTGCCACACCTCCGGAGCCGGCCAGCCCGGTGTGCCGTTGAGCATGTCCAGCACCTCCAGGCAGCCGCCGATCAGGTGACCCTGCGCGGATGCGTCGCCCTGAAGCCAGTGCCACCCGTCGCCGGGAGTGAAGGGGCGGCGCACCTCCTGCAAGGTTTCGTCGCCCCAGTCGCTGAAATGCTCGCTCCATTCCGGGGCGGGGGAGAGGTCAAAGGATTGCGGCGGGTCCACCAGCGCGCGCCGCAGGCCCTGCACGGTGAAGGGGTGCAGCCCGCCGTTCTCGGCCAGATCGGTCAGCAGGGCGGGGCCGTGGTAGGCCATGACCCCGGCGCGCAGAAAGGCCAGCAACGTGACCGTGCTGTCGCTGAAGCCCAGAAACGGCTTGGGATGGGCGCGGATGAGGTCCAGATCGAGGAAGGGCAGCAGGCGCACGCTGTCATCGCCGCCGATGATGCTCAGCAGACCGTCGATTTCGGGGTTTTGCAGCGCCCAGTGCAAATCGTCTGCGCGGGCCTGCGGGTGGGCAGCCAGGTAGTCCTCGCCGCGCAGGGCGTTGGGGGCAGGGATAATCTCCCAGCCGAACTCATCGGCCACCTGACGCACTCCGGCGTGGTAACGGCCCATCACCTGGGTGACGAAGCCGCTGGACAGGCTGAGTGCAGCCAGGCGTGAATCGGAGCGCAGGCGGGCGGGACGGACGAAGTGGGGGGCCATCCGCCCAGGGTACGGTCTGCCGCGTGCGGGGCCGGAAGCTCGCTTGTGACTGAATGGGGCGGCTGAACAGAAATGCCCTGAACCCTTCAAGGGGGGCGACAGCTTCCATTCTTCATCAAAGTGTTATACCTTCTTAGAACACATCAACGGGTGTTCTTGCCCAGCTCCGGAGGTCCTCCTATGAACGTGAAGAGACTGTCCCGCCTGTCCCTGACCCTTGCCGCCGCCCTCACCGTGGGGCAGGCCTTCGCCGCCACCCGCGGAGGCCAGCTGACCTTCGGGCGCTACGCCGACTCGCTGTTTCTGGACCCGGTGCTGAACGACGCCAACCTGGACATCTGGATCCTGACCAACCTGTACGACACCCTGCTCCAGCCCACCAACGACGGCAAGGGTGTGCAGCCGGGGCTGGCCAGCAGCTACACCACCTCGAAAGACGGCAAGAGCATGGTGCTGACCCTGCGTCCGGGCCTGAAGTTCGCCGACGGCAGTGCCCTGAGCGCCAGCGACGTGAAATGGTCCCTGGACCGCGCCCGCAACCCCGAGGCCGGGGCGTGGAACAGCTCGCTGGCCAGCATCAATTCCATCGCCGTCAGCGGCAACAAGGTCACGCTGAATCTCAAGCGGCCCGATCCCACGCTGCCCGCCGCGCTGGCCACCTTTAACGCCGCGATCATGCCGCAAAAGCTGTTTACCGCCGCTCCCGGCAAGAACGACGCCGAGAAGGCCAAGGCCTTTGCCGAGAAGCCCATCGGCTCCGGCCCCTTCGTCCTGAGCGAATGGAAGCGCGGCTCGTACATGGTCATGAAGCGCAACCCGTACTACTGGAAAAAGGGCGACGACGGCAAGGCGCTGCCCTACCTAGACAGCGTGCGCTTCGAGATCATCCCCGACGACAACACCCGCATCCTGAAGTTGCAGGCCGGGGAACTCCAGATCGCCGAGTTCATCCCGCTGAGCCGCGTGGCCGAGCTGAAGGCCGATTCCAGGCTCAACATGACGCTGTTTCCGTCCACCAAGGTCAACAGCATCCTGATGAACAACCGCCCCAAGCTCAACGACGGCACCGAGAACCCGCTGAGCGATGTGAACGTGCGTCAGGCGCTGAACTACGCCGCCAACAAGGACGCGCTGATTCAGGTGGTGACCTACGGCACCGGCAAGCCCATGAAGTCGTACATGTCGGCCACCACGCCGCTGTTCGACGCCAAGCAGCCCGGCTTCCCCTACGATCTGGTCAAGGCCAAGGCGCTGATGGCCGCCAGCAAGTACAAGAACGGCTTTGAGGTGACGGTGCTGGCCACCAGCGGCAACGCCGACGATCTGGCCCTGCTCACCGCCCTCCAGCAGATGTGGGGCGCGATTGGCGTCAAGCTCAAGATCGAGCAGCTCGACGCCGCCACCAAGACGGCCCGCTACCGCGCCAACGATTTCCAGATGCGGACGGCGGCCTGGACCAACGACATCAACGATCCCAGTCAGATCACCACCTATTACGCGGTGTTCGACAACATCGAGTCGGTCCACACCGGCTTTAAGAGCGCCGAGATCGACAAGCTGTTTGCCCAGAGCCAGCAGGAGCTGAACCCGGCCAAACGCGCCGCCCAGTACCAGCAGATCCAGAGCCTCTACCTCAAGGCCGCGCCCATCGTGTACCTGTACGAGACGCCGTACCCGGTGGCGATGTCGAAAAAGGTCAAGGGCTTCTTCCAGATTCCTCTAGGGAACAACCTGTTTGCCGGGGCTTACCTCGAGAAATAGACCCACAGTCTGAACTGACGTGATGGACGTTCCATGCCGCCCCTGACGCCATCCGGGGCGGCGGTCCATGCCTGTCCAGCCTTTCACCCCTGCTTTCTCCCTGGGAGGTTCGATGCACGCGAGTTACGTGATCCGGCGCCTGCTCCAGATCATTCCCACCTTTCTGGCCGTGATGCTGGTGGTCTTTTTGCTGGTGCGCCTGCTGCCCGGCGATCCGGCCAGCGCCATTCTGGGTGACCGGGCCACCGCCGAGATCGTGGAGCGCACCAACCGCGAACTGGGCCTGGACCGGCCTCTGCCTGTGCAGTTCGGGGTCTTCGTCCGCAACCTGTTGCAGGGCGATCTGGGCGACAGCATCAGCCTCAAGATTCCGGTGCTGCGACTGATCGGCGAGCGACTGCCCACCACGCTGTTCCTGACTGCCTACGCCGCCGTGCTGGGCGTGCTGATGGCCGTGCCACTGGCGGTGGTGGCCGCCGTGCGCCGCAACACCTGGGTGGACGGCGTGATCCGCGCCGTCTTTCAGGTGGGCCTGTCGCTGCCGGTGTTCTACGTGGCCCTGCAACTGCTGAGCCTGCTGGGCGCGCGGCTGGGCTGGTTTCCCATCGGCGGCTACGGCGAGGGCTTCGGCGAACACCTGTACCACCTCTTTTTGCCCGCGCTGACGCTGGGGCTGAACTTGGCGGCGATCCTGGTCCGCACCCTCAGAAACAGCATCATCGAGGTCCTGACCGCCGAGTACGTGGATTTCGCACGCGCCAAGGGTCTGCGCAGCCGCGTGATCATGACCCGGCACGTGCTGCGCAACGCATTGATCGCCACCATCACGCTGCTGGGCCTGAACATCGGCGCGTTGATCGGCGGGGCCGTGATCACCGAGACCGTCTTCGCCATTCCCGGCGTGGGCCGCCTGATGGTGGACGCCATCTTCGGGCGCGACTACCCGGTGATTCAGGGCCTGACCCTGACCTTTGCCCTGATCGTGTCGCTGGTCTTCCTGATCACTGACCTGATTCACGCCCGCCTCGATCCCCGCGCGGAGCTGTCGTGAGGAGCCGCCCATGACCACCATGCATTCGCCCGCGCTGGAGGTGGCGGCCCGCCCGCGCCGCCGCTGGCCCAAGCCCACGCTGCTGATCGGGCTGGCGCTGTTGCTGCTGCTGCTCGCGGCGGCCCTGTTTCCGCGCGCCCTGGCCCCCTTCAGCCCCACGGATTTCGACTACGAGGCGCTGCTCAAGGGGCCGAGCGCCAAACACCCCTTCGGCACCGACAACTTCGGGCGCGACGTGCTGAGCCGCGTGATCTACGCCACCCGCGTCGACCTTCAGATCGCCGTGTTCACTACCCTCTTTCCCTTTCTCTTCGGCACGCTGCTGGGCGCGCTGACCGGCTACCTGGGCCGCTGGAGCGACGCCGTGGTGGGCCGCATTGCCGATCTGGTGGTGGTGTTTCCCTTCCTAGTGCTGGTCATCGCCATCGTGGCGGTGCTGGGGCCGGGCCTGACCAACATGTACATCGCGGTCAGCGCGGTGGGCTGGGTCAGCTACTGGCGGCTGACACGCGGCGAGGTCATGAACCAGAAGAAGGCCGAGTACGCGCAGGCCGGGCGGGTGCTGGGCTACAGCCCGGGCCGCATTCTGCTGCGCCACCTGCTGCCCAACGCCGTCACGCCCGCCATCGTGTACCTGATGACCGACATGAGCCTGGGCATCCTGCTGGGCGCGTCGCTGGGCTACCTGGGCCTGGGCGCGCAGCCGCCGACCGCCGAATGGGGCGTGATGGTGGCCGACGGCAAGAATTTCATGGCGACGGCGTGGTGGATCAGCACCTTTCCGGGGCTGGCCCTGACGCTGGCGGGCGTGACCTTCAGCCTGATCGGCGACGGCCTGGCCGACGCCCTGAGGCCCCGCGCATGACCGCGCCACTGTTGAAAGTGCGTGATCTGAATGTCCGCATTCCCACCCCCGGCGGCGTCCTCCATGCGGTGCGCGGCGTCAACTTTGACCTGCTGCCCGGCGAGATGCTGGGGCTGGTGGGCGAATCGGGCAGCGGCAAAAGCGTGACCCTGCGCTCCCTGATCCGCCTGCACCGCCCGCCGATTCGGATGACGGGCAGCGTCGAGTACGGCGGTCAGAACCTGCTGGACGTCTCCGAAGCCAAACTGCGCGACGTGCGCGGCGGTCAGATCAGCATGATCTTTCAGGAGCCGATGTCGGCCCTGAATCCGGTGCTGACGGTGGGCGAGCAGATCGGGGAGAACCTGCGTGAACACAAGGGCTTACGGGGCCGCGCCGCGCAGGAACGGGCCGCCGAGCTGCTGGACCTGACCGGGATTCCCAGCCCCCGCGCCCGCCTCGCCGACTATCCGCATCAGTTTTCCGGCGGGATGCGCCAGCGGGCCATGATCGCCATCGCGCTGGCCTCCGAGCCGCAGTTGCTGCTGGCCGACGAGCCGACGACGGCGCTGGACGTGACCATTCAGGATCAGATCCTGCGGCTGCTGCTGCGGCTGCGCGAGGAACTGCACATGAGCGTCATTCTGGTCACGCACGATCTGGGCGTGGTGGCCCAGACCTGTGACCGGGTGGCCGTGATGTACGGCGGACGGCTGGTGGAGACGGCAGGGGTGAATGACCTGTTCCACGCGCCCAAACACGCCTACACCCTGGGGCTGCTGCGGAGCCTGCCGGGAGCCGGGGAACACCGCCGCCCGCTCCAGCCGATTCCCGGCGGGCCGCCCGACCTGCGCTCGCTGCCGCCCGGCTGCCCGTTTGCGCCGCGCTGCGGGTACGTGACCGAGGAGTGCCGGGCCGGGGAGCCGCCGCTGCTGGAAGTCGCGCCGGGACGCTTCAGCGCCTGCATTCATTCCGATGAGCTGCCCGCGCTGAAAGCCAGCCTTGAGGAGGTGAGCGCGTGACCGTTCCTCTTTCCAAGTCCACGCCACCCCTGATGGAGATTCATAACCTCACCAAGACGTTCCCGGTGGCCCAGAGCCTGCTGTCGCGCTGGCGGGGACAGCCGCGAAAAGCGGTGCAAGCCTTGACCGACGTGGAGTTGACCGTGCGGCGCGGCGAGACGCTGGGCATCGTGGGCGAGAGCGGCTGCGGCAAGTCCACCCTGGCGCGGACGCTGGTGCGGCTGTACGACGCGGACCGGGGCAGCGTCCGTTACGGCGAGTTGGACGTGCTGGCGCTACGCGGCGCGGACCTGCGTCAGTACAACCGCCGGGTGCAGATGATCTTTCAGGATCCATATTCCAGCCTCAACCCGCGCATGACCGTGGAGGCGGTGCTGCGCGAGGCGCTGAGCGTTCACAAGATGCGTCCTGCGACAGAACAGCCCGCCCGCGTGCGCGAACTGCTTCAGCTGGTGGGCCTGCCGCCCGAGGCCGCCGGACGCCTGCCGCACGAGTTTTCCGGCGGCCAGCGCCAGCGCATCGGCATCGCGCGGGCGCTGGCGCTGGAGCCGGAATGCCTGATTGCCGACGAGCTGGTGTCCGCGCTGGACGTGTCGGTGCAGGCGCAGGTCGTCAACCTGTTGCTGGAGTTGCAGGAACGCCTGAACCTGACCGTGCTGTTCGTGGCCCACGACCTGCGGCTGGTGCGTCACATCTCGCACCGGGTGGCGGTGATGTACCTGGGCCGGGTGGTGGAGGTTTCAGAGACACAAACAATTTTTGCCACGCCGCGCCATCCCTACACCCAGGCGCTGCTGGCCGCCGCGCCCACCCTCGATCCCAGCCGACGCACGGCGGCCCCGGCCATCACCGGCGAGTTGCCCAGTCCGCTGAACGTGCCGAGCGGCTGCGCCTTCCGCACCCGCTGCCCGCACGCCTTTGACCGCTGCGCCACCGAGCGGCCCGCGCTGCTCAAGCTGGCGGATGGCCCGGAGGTGGCCTGCCATCTGTACGATTCCGACGGCTCCCCACCTGCGGCGTCACTTAAGGTGGCGACATGAACCCAGGCGCGACTTCGACGGTGCTGGACACGGAACCCTTCGCCTGGCCGCTGGGGATCGACCGCAGCCTGGGCGTGCCGGTGGGGGCGCAACTGCGCGGTCAACTGGAATACGGCATCGCCTGCGGCGATATTCCACGCGGCGCGCGGCTGCCCAGCGTGCGCGAGCTTTCGCAGGAACTGGGCGTGGCGCACATGACGGTGGCGGGCGTCTACAAGGAACTGCTCTCGCTGGGGCTGATCGTAACGGCCCGCGGGCGCGGCACCTTCGTGGCCGACGTGCCGCAGCCGCCGCCCGGCCCCGATCCGGCGCGGCTGACCCGGCTGCTGTCGGACACGCTGGCGCAGGCCGAGAACGAGGGCTTCAGCCTGCGCCAGATCGGCGAGGCGATGAACGCCCTGATTGCGCGTGGGGCGCGTCCGCCGCAGACCGGCGTGAGCGTGCTGCTGGTGGGCCTGTTTGCCGACGCCACGCGCGGGTACGCGGCGGACGTGCAGGCGGCCCTGCCCGCCGGAGACCGGGTGCAGGCGGTCACGCTGGACGACCTGCGTTCCGGGCGCGCGCTGGAAGGCACGCACAGTGCCGATGTGGTGCTGGCGCTGGCGCACCGCCTGAACGAGACCCGCGCCCTGCTGCCGGGGCGCGAGGTGATCCCGGTGGGGTTCATTCCCTCGCAGCGCACCCGCGCGGCGCTGGCCGCCCTTGATCCGATGATCCGACTGGCGATTGTGGCGACCTTCGAGGAGTTCCTGCCCACCTTTCTGGGCGGCGTCAAACGCTTCGCGCCGCATGTCTCGGCCATCCAGGCCACGCATCTGCACGCAGCCAACCTGCAGGAGGTGCTGGACGCCTGCGATGTGGCGATCTACGCCACCGGCTCTGAAACCGTCCGTACCCTGCTGCCCCACAAACCTGCCCTGGAGTACCGCCACATCGTCGACCCGCGCGACGTGGAAGGGCTGGTGCTGCCCGCCGTGGAGGCCCACCGGGCCGCCCAGCAATCCGCCCTACCCAAATCTAGAAAGGAGCTGTCATGACCGCCATTGAACAGATGAACTGGATGCAGGTGGAACAGTACCTGAAGACCGATGACCGTTGCGTCCTCCCGCTGGGCAGCACCGAGCAGCACGCCTACCTCAGCCTGTGCGTGGACAACATCCTGCCTTTCAAGCTGGCCCAGGACACGGTGGGCGACTCCGGCGTGCCGGTGTTCCCGGTGTTGCCCTACGGCATCACCCCGTACTTCCGGGCGTATCCGGGCAGTCCGGGGCTGCGGGTGCAGACCTACCTCGCGGTGGTGCGTGACCTGCTGGACGGGCTGCACGAACAGGGCTTCCGGCGCATCCTGATGGTCAATGGGCACGGCGGCAATACTCCGGCGCAGGGCTTCGCGGCCGAGTGGATGGCCGATCATCCCGGCACGCAGGTCAAGTTTCACAACTGGTGGAACGCGCCGGGGGTCTGGGCGAAAGTGCAGGCCACCGACAGCAACGCCAGCCACGCCTCGTGGATGGAGAATTTCCCCTGGACGCGGCTGGAAGGCGTGGAGATGCCGGACGAGGAAAAGGCGGCCATTGACCTGAATTACATGCGCCTGCTCCACCCGAAAGCGCTGCGCGAATACCTGGGCGAGGGCAATTTCGGCGGCCGGTTCCAGCGTCCCGACGAGGACATGCACGCGATCTGGGCCGTGGCGGTGGCGGAGACCCGCGCCCTGCTGGAAGGCGGGTGGGCCGAGTCGTGAGCGAGGACGAATCGCAAAACATTCTGGTCTGGGGCGCCGGGGCCATCGGCGGCACGATTGGTGCCTATCTGGTGCGGGACGGCTATGACGTCACCTTCGTGGACGTGGCCGCCGATCATGTCGCGGCCATAGGCGAGCGCGGCCTGAGCATCACCGGGCCGTTTGGCGACTTCACGGTGGGGGCGCCTGCTTTCACCCCGGACACGCTGGAGGGGCAGTGGGACACCATCCTGCTGTGCACCAAGGCGCAGCACACGGCGGCGGCGGCGCAGGCTCTCGCGCCTCACCTCGGCCCGGACGGCGTGGTGGTGTCCATCCAGAACGGCCTCAATCCGCTGATCATCAATGACCACATCCCAGCGGAGCAGGTGCTGGGCAGCTTCGTCAACTTCGGCGCGGATTATCTGGAACCCGGCGTGGTGCAGTACGGCGGGCGCGGCGTGGTGGTCATTGGTGAACAGGACGGGCAGTTGACGGAGCGGGCAAAGCAGCTTCATGTCGTCCTGCAACACTTTGAACCCGACGCCATCCTCAGTGACAACGTGTTCGGCTACCTGTGGAGCAAACTGGCCTACGGGGCGCTGCTGTTCGCCACTGCCGTCACCAACGACAGCATTGCCGACGCCCTGGACAGGCCCGAAGACCGCGCCCTGTACACCGAACTGGGCCGCGAAGTCATACGCGTGGCGCTGGCGCATGGGGTCACGCCCGAGGCTTTCAACGGCTTTGACCCGGCGGCCTTTTTGCCCGACGCGGGCGACGCGGCGGCGCGGGCGAGCCTGGCCGAGATGGTGGCCTTCAACCGCCGCAGCGCCAAGACCCACAGCGGCATCTGGCGCGATCTGGCGGTTCGCAAACGCACCACCGAGGTGGACGCACAGCTGGGCTGGGTGGTGCAGTTCGGGCGGCAGCACGGCGTTCCTACACCCCTGAACGCCCGCCTGATCACGCAGATTCACGAGATCGAGGCGGGCACCCGTGAACTGGGCCGGGCCAATCTGGCCGAACTGCGCGCCCTGCTGGCGCCGGAGGAGGCGTGAGCATGGAGCGTTTTGCAGGCCAGACCGTGATCGTCACAGGTGCGGCGCACGGTTTTGGGCGGGCGATTGCCCACGCCTTCGCCTGGGAGGGGGCCAATGTCTGGGCCTGCGACGTGAACACCGAGGGCCTGGGCGAGACGGCCCGGCTGGTCTACCACGACGGCCTGACGGTGCACACCCGCGCGGTGGATGTGGGCGACGCCGCCGCCGTGGGCGCGTTCGTCTCAGAAGTCGTGGCCGAGACGGGCCGCATCGATGTGCTGGTCAACAATGCGGGCGGTGTGCGCGGGCAGGTGGGCCGCCCCATCGAGGAGATCAGCCCCGCCGACTGGCAGGCCATCTTCGCCGTCAACGTGGATGGAGCGTTCTTCTTCGCGCAGGCCGTGGCCCCACAGATGAAAGAGCGCAGGTCGGGCCGCATCATCAACATCTCCAGCGGTGCGGGCCTGGGCATCAGCCTGACTGGAATTCAGGCGTATGCCTCCGCCAAGGCCGCCCAGATCGGCCTGACCCGCCAGCTGGCCCACGAACTGGGCGCGTGGGGCATCACGGTCAACAACGTGGCTCCCGGTTTTGTCCGCAGCAACCCCACCACCGAGCGCCAGTGGGACAGCTACGGCGAGGAGGGCCAGCGCAAACTGATCGACGCAATCGCCCTGAAGCGCCTGGGCACGCCGGAAGACATCGCCAATGCCGTGCTGTTCTTCGCCTCCGAGGGGGCCGGATGGATTACGGGGCAAGTCTTGAGCGTGGACGGTGGCAAATGAGCGGTCTGAATGATGTGCTGGCACGACTGGACGAACGCGCCGAAGCCTCCCTCTCCGAGTTGATCGAGTTCGCCAGCATCCCCAGCGTCAGCGCCCAGCCGGATCACCAGCCGGATATGGAACGCGCGGCGACGTGGCTCGCGGAGCGCTTGCAACGCGCCGGCCTCAAAATAGTTGAGCGGTGGCCCACCGCCGGGCACACCGCCGTCTATGCCGAAGATCTGGACGCAGGCGAAGATGCCCCCACCCTGCTGGTCTACGGGCATTACGACGTTCAGCCGCCCGATCCGCTGGAGAAGTGGCACACGCCGCCGTTCACGCCCACGGTCAAGGGCGAGCGCCTCTACGGACGCGGCGTCAGTGACGACAAGGGGCCGCTGCTGCTGACCGTGCAGGTGGTGGATGCCTACCTGTCCACGCTGGGCAAACTCCCCCTCAACCTCAAGTTCCTGTTCGAGGGCGAGGAGGAGGTTGGCAGCGCCCACCTGAACGAACTCGTCGCGCAGAACGCTGGGCGGCTCAAGGCCGATTTTGTCCTGAGTGCCGACGGCGGGATGTGGAGCGCGTCAGTCCCGTCGCTGACGGTGAGTGCGCGGGGACTGGCGGCGCTGGAATTGACCGTGCGCGGCCCCGCCAAGGATTTGCATTCCGGGCGGCACGGCGGCAGCGTCCACAACCCGCTGCAC
This sequence comes from Deinococcus radiopugnans ATCC 19172, assembly GCF_006335125.1. Lineage (NCBI taxonomy): Bacteria > Thermotogati > Deinococcota > Deinococci > Deinococcales > Deinococcaceae > Deinococcus > Deinococcus radiopugnans. The sequence goes on along the minus strand of NZ_VDMO01000008.1, from coordinate 22,655 downwards.
GCGTTGGCGGCACTGATCGCCGGACTGCACGACGAGTCGGGCCGCGTGACCGTGCCGGGCTTTTACGACGGTATTGCCGAGCTGACGCCGCAGCAACGCGGGGGCATCCAGCAACTGCCCTTCGGCGACGAGGCGTATCTGACCCAGACCGGAGCGCCCGCCGTCTACGGCGAATCCGGGTATTCCACGCTGGAGCGCCAGTGGCACCGGCCCACGCTGGAGGTCAATGGGATGTGGGGCGGCTACACCGGCGAGGGCACGAAAACCGTGCTGCCCAGCGAGGCCCACGCCAAGATGACCTGCCGACTGGTGCCGGGACAGGAGCCGGAGCGCATCGCCGCGTTGCTCCGGCAGCATCTGGAGGACAACCTGCCACCCGGCGTCACCCTGGAAATTCATGCCGGTGACCACGGCGCACGCGCGTACCGCCTGCCCGAGGATCACCCCGGCGCGGTGGTGGCCCGCGAAGTACTGGCCGAGCTGTACGGAAAGCCCCCGCTGGACGTGGGCATGGGCGGCAGCATCCCCGTGCTGGAGACCTTTCAGAGCGTCCTCGGCCTGGACACCGTGTTCTTCAGCTTCGCGGTGGGCGACGAGGACATCCACGCCCCCAACGAATTTTTCCGGGTGCCCCGGCTGGCCGAGGGCCAGCGGGCCTGGGCGCAGTTCTGGTGGACTTTAGGAGAGAAGACAGATGAATGACTTTGGGCGCCGCTCGGCGGAAATCAATGACCTGCTGTGCATCCTGAACGTCCTGAACTGGGACGCCCGCACCCAGATGCCTGCCGGGGGCAGTTCGGCCCGTGCCCAGCAGCTCGCCACCCTCAGCGCGCTGGCGCAGGAGAAGTTGCTTGACCCGGCCTACGAGGCGGCGGCCCGCGCGGTGGACGGCGATGACGTGGAAACCCGCGCCGCCCAGCAGGCCCTGGACGCCATCGCGGCCCTGCGGCGCATTCCCGCCGAGCTGACCCGCGAACTGGCCCTCCTGAAATCCGAGGCGCAGGAGGTGTGGGCACGGGCCAGGGCCGCCAGTGACTTTGGCCTGTTCGCCCCGCAGCTCACGCGCATGGTGGAACTGAACCGGCAACTGGCAGAGGCGCTGGGCTACGAGGGCCACCCGTACGACGCCCTCCTGAACCTGTACGAGCCGGGCCTGACAGTGGAAACGTTGCTGCCGCTGTTCGAGCGGTTGCGCGACCATCACGTGCCGCTGCTGCGGGCCATTCAGGAGCGGCCCCAGCCGCGCACCGACTTCCTGCACGCCCACTATCCGGCGGCCCAGCAAAAGCGCGTCTCGCTGGCGCTGGCAAAGCAATTCGGCTACGACACCTCGCGCGGGCGGCTGGACGAATCGGCGCATCCCTTCGAGATCAGCTTTACCCGCCAGGACGTGCGGATCACCACCCGTTTTCAGGAAAACTTTCTGCCCGGGGCGCTCTTCGGCACGCTGCACGAAACCGGGCACGCCTTGTACGAGCAGGGTGTTCGCCCGGAGCTGAGCCGCACGGTGCTGGCCAGCGATCTGCCCGGCCTGTACGCGGTGGGCGGGGCCAGCTACGGCACCCACGAGAGCCAGTCACGGCTGTGGGAAAACCGCATTGGGCGCTCGCGGGCCTACTGGAATCTGCACTTTCCGCACCTGCAGAACATTTTCCCCAGGCAACTCGCGGACGTGGACACCGCCGCCTTTCACCGCGCCGTCAACACCGTGCGCCCCAGCCTGATCCGGGTGGAGGCCGACGAGCTGACCTATGACCTGCACATCATGCTGCGGGTGGAGCTGGAACGCGCCCTGATCGGCGGCGAGCTGGCGGTCAAAGACCTGCCCGAAGCCTGGAACGCCCGCATCAGGTCAGACCTGGGCCTGGACGTGCCCGACGACGCCAGGGGCGTGTTGCAGGACATCCACTGGTCGGCGGGCATGTTCGGCTCGTTTCCCACGTACACGGTTGGCAACGTGATGGCCTCGCAGTTCTACGCGGCGGCCACAGAGCAGATGCCGGAGTTGGAAGACACGCTGCGGCGCGGCGAGTACACGCCTCTGCGCGAATGGCTGACCGACAACATCTACCAGCATGGCCGCACCTACACGCCCCACGAGCTGCTGACGCGGGTGACCGGGCGTGGTCTTGACCCGCAACCGTATCTGGATTACCTCAGCGGCAAGTACGGCGAACTCTACGGCTTAGACATTCAAAAGGAGCAGACCGCATGACCCAGCAAAATGGCAAACTCGCAGGCAAGGTGGCCCTGGTGACCGGGGCGAGCAGCGGCATCGGCGAGGCGACGGCCCTTGCCCTGGCCGAACACGGCGCGGCGGTGGCCCTGGTGGCCCGCCGCAAGGAACGTCTGGACGAACTGGCGGGCCGGATCGAGGGGATGGGCGGCCGGGTGGCCGTGATCGTCTCGGATCTGGCGCAGGCTGGACAGGGGGCCGAGGTGGTGAAGGGGGCGGTGGATGCTCTTGGCCGCCTGGACATTGTGGTGAACAACGCGGGGGTCATGCTGCTGGGGCCGCTGGCGGGGGGCGATCCGGGTGACCTCACGCGCATGATGGATCTGAACGTCACCGCGCTGATGCACCTGTCGCAGGCCGCGCTGGAAACCATGAAGCCGCAGAGGAGCGGGCACATCGTCAACATTTCCTCGGTGTCGGGACGCGGGGCCAGCCCGCTGAGCGCCGGGTACAGCGCCAGCAAGTGGGCGGTGGGCGGCTTCAGCGAGGGGCTGCGCCAGGAAGCCAGGCAGGACCGCATTCGCGTGACCGTGATCGAACCCGGCGTCGTCGCCACCGAACTGACCGATCACATCACCCACACCCAGACCAAGGACGCCTACGAGGGCCGCATCAAGGAGATGGAGATGCTGCAGGCGGAGGACATTGCCGCCGCCGTGGTCTACGCCGTGACCCAGCCGGAGCGCGTGAACGTCAACGAGCTGCTGATCCGGCCGCTGGATCAGGGTTGAGGACAGCCGGTTTCTCGCTGCTGGCCGGCACCCTCGAACTTACCCTCCGCCACCCTATGTCAGGAATCTAGACAAAGGTAGGCGGCCACTCCCCCAAGCCCTAAGCTGAGGCCATCCCAAATTGGTCCAACCACTGGACCTTCAAGTCGGAACTGAGGAGGCGAGATGACCGCGCAGCCGATCAAACAGCAGAAACTTGCGGCCAGTGCGGCAGAAGAACTTCTGGCCCTGATCCTGCGCGGAGACTTCGTGGCCGGTCAGCGGCTGCCCCCCGAACGGGTGCTGGCCGAGCAGATGAACATTTCCCGTACCAGCCTGCGCGACGGTATTGCCCGCCTCGAAGTGCTGGGCCACCTGGAGGCGCGTCAGGGCAACGGCGTGTTTGTGCGTGAACCCTCGGCTGCCCACCTGACCCAGCCGTTCCAGGGCATGCTGCTGCGCTCGCCGCAGAAACTGGCCCATCTGCTGGAATTCCGCCAGATGATCGAGCCGGAAGTCGCGGCGCAGGCGGCGGTGCGCGCCACACCCACCCAGATCGTGCAGCTTGAGCTGTGTCTGGAGCGGCAGGAGGCCGCCCGCGCCCGCCACATCAAGCTGAGCGAGGAGGACATGCTGTTCCATAACCTGATCGCCCAGATCGCCGGCAATGAGGTGGTGATGCTGGTGCTGGAGACCCTGCGCTCGCTGATGCTCCAGCTGCGCAGTCAGGTGGTGGGCGATCAGCCGGAATTGACCATTTCCGAACACCGGGCGCTGGTGGAGGCCATTGCCAGCGCCTCTCCCCAGGCCGCCCGTCAGGCCATGCTGGTCCATATGGGTTCCGTTCGTCGGCACGCCGCCCCTCTCACCAACCAAGGAGACGACCATGCGTAAATCCCAGTTCCTGATGGCCTTTCTGAGCGCCGCCTGCCTGAGCGCCGCCACCGCCTCGGCCCAGACCCTGACGGTGGGGCTGGACGCCGATCCGCCCAAGCTGGACCCGGCGCTGTCCACCGCCCTGGTCGACCGGCAGGTGATGAACCAGATTTTCGACAAGCTGCTGGATCTGGACGCCAACCTCAAGGTGATTCCAGCACTGGCCACGTCGTGGAAAGTGACCAACGGCGGCCTGACCTACACCTTCAAGCTCAAGGCGGGCGTGAAATTCACCGACGGCACCGCGCTGGACGCCGCCGCCGTCAAGTACGGGCTGGACCGCAACCGCACGCTGGAAGGCAGCGCCCGCAAGAACGAGATGAGCAGCATCAAGGAAATCAAGGTGGTCGACCCACAGACCATTCAGATCAACCTGTCGCAGCCGTACGGACCGCTGCTGGCGGTCCTCACCGACCGCGCGGGCATGATCGTCTCGCCCACGGCGGCCAAGAAGGCGGGGGCCGATTTTCAGAACAACCCGGTGGGCAGCGGCCCCTTCACCTTCGTCAGCCGCGTGCGTCAGGACAACATCACGCTGAACGCCAACAAGAGCTACTGGGGCGGCGCGCCCAAGATCGACAAGCTGGTCTACCGGCCCTTTACCGACGGCGACGTGCGCTACGCCAACCTGCTGTCGGGCGCCGTGCAGGCCATCACGCCGATTGACCCCAAGGACATCAGCAAGCTGGAGCAGAACCCCAAATTCAACGTGCTGAACTACCCCGGCATCGGCTTCCAGGGCGTGTGGTTCAACGTGACCCGCGCGCCGTTCAACAACAAGAACTTCCGGCAGGCGGTGGCGGCCACCATCGACCGCGAGGCGATTGCCAAGAGCATCTTCTACGGCACCGTCACCCCGGCCGCTGGCCCCTTCCCGCCCGGCACCCCGGCCGCGTCCTCGGCCATCACGGTGCAGAAACCCGACATTGCCCTGGCCAAGAAGAAACTAGGCGGCAAGCCGCTGTCCTTTACGCTGCTGACCACGCCGGGCAGCGTGACCACGCAACTGGCGCAGGTGTATCAGGCCATGTTCGCGCAGGCCGGCATCAACGCCAAGATCGAACAGGTGGAGTTCGGTACGCTGCTGGACCGCGCCGACAAGCAGGACTACGACGCCCTGATGCTGGGCTGGAGCGGCCGCCCCGATCCCGACGGCAACATCTACGACTTCTTCGTCACGGGCGGCACCAACAACCAGGCCGGCTACAGCAACAAGACGGTGGACAGCCTGCTGGCCAAGGCCCGCGCCCAGACCGCCATGTCTGCCCGCGCAGCCACCTACAACGTCGCCCTGAGCACCATCCTCAGCGACACGCCCTACACCTGGGTGTACTTCCAGCGCAATCTGGTGGCGAGCGTCAAGGGCATGACCGGCCTCAAGCCTATCCCCGACGGCATCCTGCGCTTTAAAGACGTGGATCTGAAGTAACGGGCAGTTTCCCAAGGGGGTGGGCAGGCGGTCTGGCCCGCCCCCCTCGCACTTTCCACACAAGGAGGTCCAGTGGCTGTTTTCGCGTTGCGCCGTCTGCTGTCGTCCATTCCTACTCTGCTGATCGTCACCCTGATTGTGTTCGCGATGGTCAAGCTGCTGCCCGGCGATCCGGCCCGGCTGATCCTGGGCCAGGAGGCCACGCCGCAGGCCCTGGCCGAACTGCGCCGTTCACTGGGCCTGGACCGCTCGCTGCCGCAGCAGTACCTGAGCTGGCTGGGCGGCGCCGTGCGGCTGGATTTCGGCACCAGCCTGACCGACAACAGCAGCGTGAGCCGACTGATTGCCCAGAAACTGCCGGTCACGCTGGAACTCGCGCTGTTCGCCATGCTGATCTCGCTGCTGATCTCGCTGCCCGCCGGGATTCTCAGCGCGATGCGGCGCAACACCTGGGTGGACCGGCTGCTGACGCTGCTGGCGCTGTCCGGCATCAGCCTGCCCAATTTCTTTCTGGGTATTCTGCTGATCTACCTGTTCAGCATCCGGCTGGCGTGGATTCCGGCCAGCGGCTACACCAGCCTGCTGGAGAATCCGGGGCGCAACCTGCTGCTGCTACTGCTGCCCGCCATCACGCTGGGCGTCGGCTCGGCGGCGGTGCTGACGCGCTACCTGCGCTCCAGCCTGAGCGAGACCCTGACCCAGGATTACGTGCGAACGGCCCACGCCAAGGGCCTCACGTCGCGGGCGGTCACGTCCAAACACGCCCTGAGAAACGCGTTGATTCCCTTCCTGACCGCCTTCGGCCTGCAACTGGGCGGGTTGCTGGGCGGGGCCGTGATCACCGAGCAGATCTTCAGCATTCCCGGCTTCGGGCGGCTGCTGGTGGACGCGGTGTTCACCCGTGACCTGCCGGTGATTCAGGGCGTGGTGCTGGTCTCGGCGGTGGCGGTGTTCCTGGTCAGCTTCCTGGTGGATCTGGGCTACGCGGCGGTCGATCCGCGCATCCGGTACCACTGATGCCAGTCCCACCGATGCCCATGCCACCGATGGAGGACAGCGCATGACCACGACGGTTTCCAAAACGCCCGCCCCGGCCAGACGCCGCCTGCCCGCGCCCCTGCGGCGTTTTCTGAGCAACCGGCTGGCCGTGATCGGCCTGTTCGTCCTGCTGATTTTCGCGGTGTCGGCGCTGCTGGCCCCCTGGGTGGCCCCCTATGACCCGGCGCAGATCTTCTTTTCCGACCTGCGGGCCGCGCCCGGCGCCGCGCACCTGTTCGGGGCCGACGAGCTGGGGCGCGACATCTTGTCGCGGGTGGTGCACGGAGCGCGGGTCTCGCTGAGCGCCGGGCTGGTTTCGGTTTCGCTGGCGCTGCTCTTCGGCGGCGGCCTCGGCCTGGTCGCCGGGTTCGTCGGCGGCTGGCTGGACGACGTGCTGATGCGCGTGGTGGACGCCCTGCTGGCCCTGCCATTCCTGGTGCTGGCGATTGCGCTGGCCGCCATCCTCGGCCCCAGCCTGCAGAACACCATGATCGCCATTGCCATCGTGACCGCGCCCGCGTTCGCCCGCATCACGCGCGGCGAGGTGCTGTCGCAGCGCGAACGCGATTACGTGCAGGCCGCGCAGGCGCTGGGCGCGGGCGACGGCCGCCTGATCACCCGTCACCTGCTGCCCAACATCAGTGGGGCGCTGATCGTGCAGACCTCACTGGCCATCGCCAACGCGATTCTGGCCGAGGCCAGCCTGTCGTTTCTGGGCCTGGGCATTCAGCCGCCCGCGCCCAGCTGGGGTTCCATGCTCAACGCCGCGCGCGGCTACCTGACCGACGCGCCGTGGATGGCGGTGTTTCCCGGCCTCGCCATCTTCCTAGCCGTGCTGGCCTTCAACCTGATCGGCGACGGGCTTCGGGAAGCGCTGGATCCGCGCGGCAAGATCGGGTAGCGCAGAAGCCCCATCTTCTGGCCCTCTTCCCTGGTGGAGAGGGCTTTTTGCTTCCAGCTTTAATAACGAGTGGGAGGTTCCCTACGCCAGAAGATCCTTCGCGATGATGATCTTCTGGATCTCGCTGGTGCCCTCGTAGATGCGCAGCAGCCGCTGATCGCGGTAGTAGCGTTCCACCGGGCTGTCTTTCATGTAGCCCATGCCCCCGGCCACCTGCACGGCCTTGTCGGCCACCTGCGACAGGGCTTCGGTGGCGTGGTACTTGGCCACCGACGCCATGCGGCGCACGTCCTGGCCCTCGTCCACCATCCAGGCCACCTTCTGCCACAGCACCCGGCTGGTCTGAATGGCAATTTCCATCTCCGCCAGCATGAACTGCACGGCCTGGAACTCGGCGATGGGCTGCCCGAACTGCTCTCGGGCCTTGGCGTGGGCCACGCTCAGGTCCAGCAGGCGCTGCATGGCCCCGGTGGAACGCGCGGCAATGCCCACCCGCCCGGCGGTCAGGATGCCCAGCGCCTCGCGGTAGCCCATATGCTCCGGCCCCAGCAGGTTGGCGGCGGGAATCTCGGCATCCTCAAAAATCACCTCGGCCGACAGCGCCCCCTTCTGGCCCATCTTCTCGTCGATCTTGCCCACCCGCACGCCGGGCGTGCTCTGCGGCTCCACCAGGAAAGCGCTCATGCCCCGGCTGCCGCGCTCCGGATCGGTGATGGCGATGACGGTCAGCAGCCCGGCAATCGGCGCGTTGGAGATGTAGTGCTTGGTGCCGTTCAGCACGTACACGTCGTCCTTCTTCACGGCGCGGGTGCGGATGTTCGCCGCGTCCGAGCCGCTGCTGGGCTCGGTGATGGCAAAGCCCGCCACACAGTCGCCGGACGCCATGCGCGGCAGGAACTTCCGCTTCTGCTCCTCCGTTCCCAGTTTCACCAGCCCACTGGTGCCGATGGAGGCGTGCGCGCTGATCACGCCGCCGAAGCCCATGTGCCCCTGCCCCAGCGCCTCGTACACGGCGCAGCGGCCCAGCATGCCCAGGCCCACGCCGCCGTACTCCTCGGGGATGCTCAGCCCGAACAGGCCCAGCCCCGCCGCCTCTTTCAGCAGCTCCGGCGGCACGCTGTTGCTGTCCTCGATCTCGTGGGCGCGCGGCTCCACGCGGCTCAGCATGAAATCACGGATGGTCGCCTGCACCTCGCGCAGGTCATCGGGCAAATTGAAATCCATTTGGGACTCAGCCTAGAGCATTTGCGGGCAGAGGAAAGGGGCGAAAAAGCCCCCTCTTGCCGAGGCCACGCCGCCTCTGATAAAACCTGCTCCAGTTACAGCTCTGCCGCTGTTCGAATATCGAAGCCTGCTCTTGACATTCAGGGCGGCGCGCGGCTATACTCTCCTGTGGCCGACCAGGATGGGTCCGGCAGGAGCGAATTGGGAAGTTCCAGTTTTCAAAATTAACACCCGACGACAGGAACGCAGCCGGAGAGGTTGCGGGTCCTGATTGCGCCGTTTCTCGGCGTTTTGCCGCCGTTTCACTTGTTCAGGTTCCAACCTTTTGAGTTCAATCCTACGGTACGCCGTATTTCAAAAGCCTTTTTCTGCCCCGAAAAGGCCGTGAGCAACAGCAGGGTGCGTGCGAGGTGTGCATGAGTTTTATCGGTAAAGAAACCCGGATCGAACGTTTCGGCGAGATCAGCGAGGTTATCCCGCTTCCCAACCTGACCGAAATTCAGGTCAACTCCTTCCGCGCCTTTCTCCAGGCGGACCGCGCCCCCGACAAGCGCGACAACGTGGGCTTACAAAGCGCCTTTAAAGAAGTGTTCCCCATCGACGAGACCGAGAAGGGCCGCAGCACGGGTCTGGTGCTCGATTACCTGGAATACCGTCTGGGTGACCCGCCCTACACCCCCGAGGAGTGCCGCGAGAAGGACCTGACCTACCAGGCCCCGATGTACGCCAAGCTGCAACTGATCCACAAGGACAGCGGCCTGATCAAGGAAGACCAGGTGTTCCTGGGCGACCTGCCGCTGATGACCGACGACGGCTCGTTCGTGATCAACGGCGCCGACCGCGTGGTGATCTCGCAGATTCACCGCAGCCCCGGCGTGTACTTCACGTCCAGCTACAAGGGCATCAAGAAGCTGTACACCGGCGCGATTATCCCCATGCCCAAGCGCGGCCCCTGGATTGAGCTGGAATTTGCGGGCGGCATTCTGGAAATGAAGGTCAACAAGCGCAAGTTCCCCGTTGCCATGCTGCTGCGGGTGCTGGGCTACGACGACGCCAGCCTGAAGGCCCTGTTCAGCGAATTTGACCCCAACACCGAGCTGCCCGAGGACAAGAGCGCGGGCATGGGCGCCGATGAGGCCCTGCTGCGCCTGTTCACGGTGCTGCGTCCCGGCGACCCGCCCAAGCGCGACAAGGCGACCCAATACCTGTACGGCCTGCTGGCCGATCCCCGCCGCTACGACCTGGGCGAGCCGGGCCGGTTCAAGATGAACCGCAAGCTGGGGCTCGCGCGCGAGGAACACACCCTGCTGACTTTCGCGGACGGCAAGTTCAGCGACGCCGGGCTGGTGGACACCATCCGCTACCTGATGGCGCTGCATCACGGCCACGACTCCGTCTCGATGATGGGCGCCGACGGCCAGATGCACGACGTGCCGGTGGGCGAGGACGACATCGACCACCTGGGCAACCGCCGCGTGCGGACCGTGGGCGAACTGCTGGCCGATCAGCTGCGCGTGGGCATGGGCCGCATGGCGCGTGGCGTGCGCGAGCGCATGCTGCTGGGCAACCCCGACGCCGCGACCCCCACCAAGCTGGTCAACAACCGCCCCATCGTGGCGGCCATGCGCGAGTTCTTCGGGCGCAGCCAGCTCTCGCAGTTCAAGGACCAGACCAACCCGCTGTCGGACCTGCGCCACAAGCGCCGCATCTCCGCGCTGGGGCCAGGCGGATTGACCCGCGAACGCGCGGGCTTCGACGTGCGCGACGTGCACCGCACGCACTACGGGCGCATCTGCCCGATTGAAACGCCGGAAGGCGCCAACATCGGCCTGATTTCCTCGCTGGCTTCGTACGCCAAGGTCAACCCGCTGGGCTTTATCGAGGCGCCGTACCGCCGGGTGGAAAACGGCAACGTCAGCGAGACGGTGGAGTACATGACCGCCGATATCGAGGACCGTTACACCGTCGCGCAGGCCAACAGCCCGCTGAACGACGACAACACCTTCGCCGACGAGCGCGTGCTGGCCCGCCGCAAGGGGGACCCGCTGTGGTACACCCCCGACGAAGTGGACTACATGGACGTCAGCCCCAAGCAGATCGTCTCGATCAATACTTCGTTGATCCCCTTCCTGGAGCACGACGACGCCAACCGCGCCCTGATGGGGTCCAACATGCAGTCGCAGGCCGTGCCGCTGGTGCGCGCCGACAGCCCCGCCGTGGGCACGGGCGTGGAGCGCCGGGTGGTCACCGACTCGGGCACCAGCGTCGTGAGCGACGTGACCGGCCGCGTGACCTACGTGGACGCCCGCGCCATCCAGATCACGCTGAGCGAGGACTCCGCCGCCGCCGGCATGGTCACGGGCAATGTCCGCACCTTCGAGCTGGTGCGCTTTACCCGCAGCAACCAGGGCACCAACCTCGACCAGCACCCCATCGTGAGTGTGGGCGACGAGGTGAAGGCCGGACAGGTCATCGCCGACGGCCCGGCCAGCGACCGGGGCCGCCTCGCGCTGGGACAGAACATCACCATCGCGATCATGCCCTTCGACGGCTACAACTTCGAAGACGCCATCTGCATCAACGAGGGCCTGATCCGCAAGGATTTCTACACCTCGGTGCACATCGAGAAGGACGAGATCGACGCCCGCGACACCAAGCTGGGGCCGGAGAAGATCACCCGTGACATCCCCGGCCTGAGCGAGGCGGCGCTGCGCGACCTCGACGAGGACGGCATCGTGCGCGTGGGCGCCGAGGTCAAGCCCGGCGACATTCTGGTGGGCAAGACCAGCTTCAAGGGCGAGTCTGAACCCACCCCGGAAGAACGCCTGCTGCGCTCGATCTTCGGTGAGAAGGCGCGTGAGGTGAAGGATACCTCGCTGCGCGTGCAGTCCGGTCAGGGCGGCATCGTCGTCAAGACCGTGCGCTTCCGCCGGGGCGACGAGGGCGTGGACCTCAAGCCCGGCGTGCGGGAGATGGTGCGTGTGTACGTGGCCCAGAAACGTCAGTTGCAGGTGGGCGACAAGGTGGCGAACCGCCACGGCAACAAGGGCGTCGTGTCCAAGATCATGGCCCCCGAGGACATGCCCTACCTGGAAGACGGCACCCCCGTCGATCTGGTGTTCAACCCGCTGGGCGTGCCCTCGCGCATGAACTTGGGCCAGATTCTGGAAACCCACCTGGGCGAAGTCGCGCGCCTGACCGGCCAGAAGTTCGAGACCCCGGTGTTCGACTCGGTCACCGAAGCGACCATCAAGGAAATGCTGGAAGTCGCTGCCGCCGAGAGGTTGCAGGCCCGCAAGGACGACGGCTTCGAGCTGGACAAGCGCGAGCAGGACGTGCTGGACCGCGCCGGCAAGCTGGGCGTGATCAACAAGGCCAGCGACGACTACGAGGCCGCGCAGATGCAACTGGCCCGCACCGGCAAGAGCATCCTGTTCGACGGCCGCAGCGGCGAGCCGATCAGCGGCCCCGTCGTGGTGGGCACCATGTACGTCATGAAGCTGTACCACATGGTGGAAGACAAGCTGCACGCCCGCTCCACCGGCCCATACAGCCTGATCACCCAGCAGCCGCTGGGCGGCAAGGCGCAGTTCGGCGGCCAGCGCTTCGGCGAGATGGAAGTGTGGGCGCTGGAAGCCTACGGCGCGGCGCACACCCTGCAGGAAATGCTGACCATCAAGTCCGACGACATCGACGGGCGCGACGCCGCGTACCAGAGCATCGTCAAGGGCGAGGAAGTCTCGGGCAGCACCATCCCCGAGTCGTTCAAGGTGCTGGTCAAGGAACTCCACTCGCTGGGCCTGGACGTGGAAGTGCTGGACGCCGGGGATCGCCCCGTGGACATCTTCGAAGGGATGATGCCCAAACGCTGAGCGCCTGGCGGCGCTGTCTAAAGGTCTAAGGTCTCACCGTCTAACCGCTAAAAACTCAAGTCTTGGCTTTTTGCGGTTAGACCGTTGGACAGTTTGACGGTTTGACCCAACTCCGAAGGAGTTTCAATGAAAGATTTCAGCAAAGTCCGTATCGCTATTGCCAGCCCGGAAAAAGTCCGCGAGTGGAGTTTTGGCGAGGTTGAAAAGCCCGAAACCATCAACTACCGCACCCTCAAGCCCGAGCGCGAGGGGCTGTTCGACGAGCGTATCTTTGGGCCGCAGAAGGACTACGAGTGCGCCTGTGGCAAGTACAAGCGCCAGCGCTACGAAGGCAAGGTCTGCGAGCGCTGCGGCGTAGAAGTCACGTCCAGCAAGGTGCGCCGCTACCGCATGGGCCACATCGATCTGGCGACTCCTGCCGCGCACATCTGGTACGTCAAGGACAGCCCCAGCAAGATCGGCACGCTGCTGGACCTGAGCGCCGGACAGCTGGAAAAGGTGCTGTACTTCAGCTCCTTCCTGGTCACCGATCCGCGCAACGCCCAGAAGGACGGGCGGCCCCTCAAGCGCGGCGAACTGCTGACCGACGACGAGTACCGCGAACTGCGCTTCGGGCGGCAGGAAACCTACACCATCCCCAACGGTCAGGAAACGGTGGTGGGGGACGGCGAGTACGTCACGCGCGGCCAGACCCTGGGCGGCAACGTCGTCGCCAAAATGGACGGCCTGGCCCAGTACCGTTTCCCCCGCCGCGCCGAGATCGCCTACCGCGAGCAGGTGGAGGCGGCGCTGCCTCTGCCAGCCGACGTGCTGGTGGCTCAGGAAACCTTCCGCGCCGGTGAAATCCTGGCCGAGCTGGAGCAGGACGTCTCCATTACCGCGCCGGTGGCCGGCACCGCCTTTCTGAGCGACATGGGCGAGGACAGCGTGATGGTGGTGATCCGCGAGAGCGTGGACGCCGCCCCCGCCGAGCAGGACGAGAACGGCGAGGACATCGAGGTCGAAACCCCGCTGGGTGAAGTGCTGGCCCGCGTCTACATCCCGCACGGCATGGACGTGCAGGTGGCGCACGGCGAGATCATCGAGGCTGGCGCCCTGCTGGCCGAAGCCAAGGCTGGCCAGCGCCTGCGCGTCAGCCGCGATAGCCGCCTGAGCGAGGTGAAGCTGCCCAAGAAGGGTGACCCCACCGTCACCGCGCACTGGACCCGCCGCGCTGAGTACCCGATCAACCCCACCATGCACGTCCTGGTGGGCGACGGCAGCGAGGTCGAGGCCGGCCAGCGGGTCGTCGGCGCCATCGACACCGCCGAGGAAATCGTCGCCGAGGCCAACGGCACCATCACCCTGCACGCCCCGGCCAGCGTTATCGTGTCCAAGGCCAAGGTCTACCCTTATCAGGACGAACCCCTGGTCGTGATCGGGGACCGCGTGGAGCCCGGCGACGAGCTGGCCGACGGCGGCAACCTGCGCTCTGAAATCTCGGGCCGCATCGAGATCGACCTGGTGCGTAAGCAGGTGCGCGTGATCGAGTCCTACGACTTCGAGGCCAAGATGGGCGCCGAGGCGGTCAAGGAACTGCTGGACGATATCGATCTGGACACGCTGGAAGCCGAGCTGAACGAGGCGATGAAGGACTCCTCGCGCCACAAGCGCGCCAAGTCCCGCAAGCGGCTGGAAGTCACGCGCGCCTTCAAGCGTAGCGGCAACCACCCCTCGTGGATGATCCTGAACACCGTCCCCGTCATGCCGCCGGACCTGCGGCCGATGGTGCAGGTGGACGGTGGGCGTTTCGCCACGTCCGACCTGAACGACCTGTACCGCCGCCTGATCAACCGCAACAACCGCCTCAAGAAGCTGATCGGCCAGGGCGCGCCCGACATGATCATCCGCAACGAGAAGCGCATGTTGCAGGAAGCCGTCGACGCCCTGATCGACAACGGCCGGCGCGGCAGCCCCGTGACCAACCCCGGCAGTGACCGCAGCCTGCGCTCGCTGACCGACCTGCTGGGCGGCAAGCAGGGGCGTTTCCGCCAGAACCTGCTGGGCAAGCGCGTGGACTACTCCGGCCGCTCGGTGATCGTGGTTGGCCCGCAGCTCAAGCTGCACCAGTGCGGGGTGCCCAAGCGCATGGCGCTGGAACTGTTCAAGCCGTTCCTGTTCAAGGTGCTTGAAGAGAAGGGCGAGGTCACCAACATCAAGCAGGCCCGCAAGATGCTCGAACGCTACCGCGACACCCGCGACAGCGTGTGGGACGCCCTGGAAGAGGTGATCGAGGACAAGGTCGTGCTGCTCAACCGCGCGCCCACCCTGCACCGTCTGGGCATCCAGGCCTTCGAGCCGGTGCTGGTGGAAGGCCAGTCCATTCAGCTGCACCCGCTGGTCTGTGAAGCCTTCAACGCCGACTTCGACGGCGACCAGATGGCGATTCACGTCCCGCTGAGCGCGCAGGCGCAGGCCGAAGCCCGCATTCAGATGCTGGCCTCGCACAACCTGCTGTCCCCGGCCAACGGCGAGCCGAACGTCAAGCCCAGCCGCGACATCATCCTGGGGATCTTTACCCTCACCCAGCTGCGCCACGACAACCTGGGCGCGGGCACCGAGTTCGCCGACGAGCAGGCCGCGTTGCAGGCCCTGGAAGACGGCAAGGTGGCCCTCAACAGCCCGATTACCGTGCGCGGCACCGAGACCAGCCCCGGCCGCCTGAAGTACACCTTCTCCAGTCCCGACGAGGCGATCATGGCCGTCGAGCGCGGCGGCATCGACTACCAGGACCACGTCCGCATCCGCCTGAACGGCACCACCTACGACACCAGCGCCGGGCGCGTGATGTTCCGCCGGCTGGTGCAGGAGGCGCTGGGCACCCAGGCCGAACTGGTGGACACGCTGGTCAACCTGGACACCGCCTACGAGAAGGACCACCTCAAGGACATGGTGATGGCCTGCTTCAAGCACCTCGGCATCGAGGCCACCGCCGGGCTGCTGGACGCCCTGAAGGACAGCGGCTTCAAGCTGTCGACCTCCTCGGGCATCACCATCGGCATCGACGACATCGTGATTCCCCCGAGCAAGGGCGAGATTCTGGCCCGCGCCGACGAGCAGGTCGCCGAGATTGAGCAGAACTACGAGTTCGGCTTCATGACCGACGACGAGCGCTACAAGCAGGTCGTGCAGCTGTGGAACGAGACCAAGGATGAGATCAAGAACGCCATGTTCGACAATTTCAGCCAGAACTACCCGTTCAACCCGCTGTGGATCATGAGCCAGTCCGGCGCGCGCGGGAACGCCCAGCAGATCACGCAGCTGGCCGGGATGCGCGGCCTGATGGCCCGCCCCGACGGCAGCACCATTGAGGTGCCGATCCGCGCCAGCTTCCGCGAGGGCCTGACCGTGCTGGAGTACTTCATCAGCACCCACGGCGCGCGGAAGGGTGGGGCCGATACCGCACTCCGTACCGCCGACTCCGGCTACCTGACCCGCAAGCTGGTCGACGTGGCCCACGAAGTCGTCGTGCGCGACGTGGACTGCGGTACCACCGACTACAGCACCATCGGCTTGGGCGCGACCGACGAGAGAAGCGGCGAGTGGCGCGCCCGCAAGGCCAGCGAGAT
The DNA here is from genome assembly GCF_006335125.1 of Deinococcus radiopugnans ATCC 19172. NCBI lineage: Bacteria > Thermotogati > Deinococcota > Deinococci > Deinococcales > Deinococcaceae > Deinococcus > Deinococcus radiopugnans. The sequence goes on along the minus strand of NZ_VDMO01000008.1, from coordinate 6,701 downwards.
CGAGACCAGCATCTATGGCCGCACGATCACCGCTGACATCGAACTCTCGGATGGCCGCATCATTCGCGAGGGCGAGATGCTGTCCCTCGAGGACGTCAAGGCGATCACCAAGGACGCCAAGATCTTGCAGGACATCTTCGTCCGCACCCCGCTGAACTGCCGGGTCAAGAGCGGCGTGTGCCAGAAGTGCTACGGCTACGATCTGTCGCAGGCCAAGCCGGTCAGCATGGGCGAGGCCGTGGGCGTGGTGGCCGCCGAGTCGATCGGCGAGCCCGGCACGCAGCTCACCATGCGCACCTTCCACACCGGGGGTGTGGCCGGCAGCGGCGACATCACCATGGGTCTGCCGCGCGTGATCGAGCTGTTCGAGGCCCGCAAGCCCAAGGTGCCCGCGCTGATCGCCGACACCACCGGGACCATCCACATCACCGAGGAAGACGAGCGCTACCTGATCAAGGTGGAGGCCGACGACGCCCAGTTCAGCGGCAAGCTGCACAAAGTCAGCCGTGCCACCCGCCTGCTGCCCGAGATCAAGGACGGTTCGCACGTCGAGGCCGGTCAGCAACTGACGCGCGGCGCCGTCAACCCGCACGACCTGCTGGAGCACAAGGACAACGAGTCCGCTCAGAAGTACCTGGTGGACGAGGTGCAGCGCGTGTACCGCAGCCAGGGCGTGAAGGTTCACGACAAGCACATCGAGGTGATCATCCGCCAGATGCTGCGCTACGTGGAAATCGTGGACGGCGGCAGCACGGACCTTCTGGAAGGCCAGATCGTCGAGCGCTGGGAGGTGGACGGCGCCAACAACGCGCTGGCCGAGGACGCCACCCCCAGCTCCTGGAAGCCGGTCCTGCTGGGCATCACCAAGAGCAGCCTGACCACCAAGAGCTGGCTGTCCGCCGCCTCCTTCCAGCACACCACCCACGTGCTGACCGAGGCCAGCATGAAGGGTCAGGTCGACGACCTGATCGGCCTGAAGGAAAACGTCATCCTGGGCAAGCTGATTCCGGCGGGCACAGGCCTGCTGACCGTCCGCGACATGCAGGTGGCCGACGACCGCACGCTGGAGAAGTACGGCGAGAGCAACAACAGCAGCGACTCCGTCACCGGAGACCGCAGCTACGACGATACCCGCCCCGGCGTGGTGAACGAGAACGTCACCTACACCAACTAACCCCCGTTGGTTGAACAGTCCAACGAAAACCCCCACCTGGGAACGGGTGGGGGTTTTCTCGTGGCCTTGGAGAAGTCTGGGAGTTGCGGTGGCCTGACCTCATACGGACTCCGACTGAAAGGTGTTGAGAACACCTGGAAATCCGAGCAGAGCGAGGAGGAGAAAAACATCCCTCCGGACGTGGGGTGTAGAAATCGGGACAGCTCCGATCTCTACACGAAACAAACGGAGTCCGTATCACTCCTCCAGCAGAAGTCGGCCTAGCGTCGTGTACGCGGTGTCGTCGGTGGGCGGATGCGTCAGGCCCGCGCGGGCGTCTCGCAGTAACTTTTCCAGCGGCAGCGTGGCGCTCAGGGCAGCGCCTCCCGCCGTGCGCGAGGCCAGATCGGTGGCAAATACGGCGGCGTTCGTCGCGTGGGCCTTGGCCGCGCCGATGGCCGGGACCGAGCCGGCGCTGGGGTCCACGTCCCACTGCGCCGTGGCGTCCAGCAGTAACGCCCGCGCGGCCTGCAAGGACGTGACCATGCGGCCTACATTCTCCTGAATGCGCGGCAGGGTGGCAATGGGGGCGCCCAGGGCGGTGGGCACACGCACGCGGGCGTAGGTGGCAATCGCGTCCAGAGCGGCAAAGCCCACCCCCAGGTAGGTGGCGGCAATCGCCGTCCAGAACCACGCGCTGCTGGCTGGCTGGCCGGGGGCGGGCGGTGCGTGCAGGCCCGACGGCGCGTCCGTGAACACCACGTCGTGGCTGCCGCTGCCACGCAGGGCCAGCGCCCCCTGCCACGTTGGCTCGATCCGGACACCGGAGCCGTGCAGGTCCACCCAGTAGCGGCCCACCTGCCCGTCTGGCGTGGCGGCCGTGACCAACGCCCAGCGCAGGGCACGAACCCCGGTGGACCACGTCTTGCGGCCCGTGATGCGCCAGCCGCCACTCTCGAAGCCTGTCGCGTCCGGCACAGCGCGGGTCTGCGGCAGCCCCCCGCGTGAGGGACTGCCCAGCTCGGGTTCGCTGGCCAGGGCATTCAGGAGTTCACCGCGCTTCCCGGCCTCGGCCACGGCGTGCAGCAGCGGTTCCGGCAGGGTCCGGCCCTGGAAGGCGGCACCTGTCACGTGCCCGTGCATCGCCAGGATCAGGGCCAGGCTGGCGTCCGCTCTGCCCAGCGTCAGTTGTGCCTGCGCGAACTGCGACAAGTTGGCCCCCAGACCACCCCGGTCTTCAGGCACGGCCAGACGGGTGTAAGCGCTGTCCGACAGTGCCTGGGCCGCGTCTGGCGTCACGTCCTGGGCCGCCTCGCATTCGGCGGCGTGCTGGCGAATGGCGGCGGCGGCGCGATCCACCACCTCGGTCTGCGCGCCGGTCAGTTCGGAGTTCGGCAAGGGGGAGGTCACGCTGTCCAGGGTAGCGGTTGGACGCCTGCCTTGCCTGCGTGAAGCCCCGCTAAGTTGCCTGTCATATCCCTGGCACCTTTACGCTTTAGCCTAAATTCAGCGAGGTGATTATGAGTCTGAAAGATATGGAGAACAACCACATGATGGCCCACCTGACCAGCGCTCTGAATGACGGCAAGGACATCGGCCACTACGGACGGCTGGTCTACGCCATCGTCGCCCGCCACTTTCTGAGCGACGACGAACTGGTGGCGCAGCTGGCCAGGGACAAAGATTTTGCCGAGGCGGACGCGCGTGGGCTGGTGCAGCAGGTGCAGGAGCGCGACTACAGCCCGCCGGGCCGCAGCAAGATCATGGAATATCAGGCGAAGCAGGACTTCCCGATCATGCCGGACACCCAGGATCCCGATGAGGGCAACGTCTACCGTGATCTTGAGTTTCCGCAGGAAGTCTACGATCATATCAGCGAGTACCACCAGCAGAAGGCCGAAGACGGCGTCTGAATGAACCTCCTGGCCCTCCCCGACACGGGAGGGGTTTTTGCTGTCGTGCGGTGCCGCACCGCAGGCTGCCGGTCCTCCAGCGGAAGTGGGAGTATTGGCCTGGAAGGACGCCACAACGGGATGGGACGGCAGCCCTCCGAGTCCCTCCGGATTCATTCTTCCAGTCGCCCCCAGGCTCTCAGGGTCAGCAGGGCGTCCACGGTCAGGGCGCTGCGCCACTCGGCCTCGGCCGTGGGCCAGACCTCGGGGAACTGGCCCAGCCAGGTCCAGTTCGGACCCCATGCGCCGTCATCCGCCTGCGCACTGATCAGGTGCAGCAGGGCGGCGCTCAGCGGTTCCTCCAGGGCGTGGGCCAGGGGGTGATCCGGGGTGGGGGCCACCAGCAGAGGATTCAGGCCGTGCTCAGTGAAGGCGTCGGGAGCGGTCTGCACCCGTCCCGGCAACACGTCGGCCAGGTATTCCAGCACGGGCAGGCGGTGATCATCTGGAATGCTGGCATTGCCTGCGAACACTGCCGCCGCCACATGGCTGTTCACGTCCCTCTCGTCCAGACCGGCCAGCACGGCGTCGCGCGCTTCCAGGGTCAACTGGGCCAGCAGGCCGTCTGCCAACAGGCCGGGCCAGCGCCACAGCCGCCCCACGATCTCGGCGCGGGGATTGACCCGGAACCCGCCGAAGGTCCGGGCCAGCTCACCCTCCCGGCTCTGGTTCCACCACGGCGCGTGCGCAAACGCCTCGGCCTGGGCGGGTAGAAAGGGCCACACGCTGCCGTCCAGATTGCTGTGGAGGTGGGCGTGCAGCCAGTCCACGGCGTCCCGCAGCAGCGGTTCGTCGGCCGCCACTTCCAGTTCCTGCAACACGCGCAGGGCCATCATGGTCGCCAGCACGCTGCTGTGCGGGGCGCGGCAATCCGGCTCCAGCGCCCGCCCGAAGCCGCCGTCCTCATTCTGGTAGGTGCGCAGGGCGTCCAGAACGCTGGCGGCGTCAGGGTTCTCGAAGGCGTGGCGGAACCGGGCAAGGTCCAGCGGCCTGCCCCGCTGGGTCAGAAAAGCGCGGGCGCGGGCGAAAGCCTCCGGCAGCAGGGTAGGTGTGGGCATAGGCGAGCGTAGCACTGGCCTGTGGCGCGCGGCTGAGGGGAGCTTCAGCGCGGCTGGCCTAGCGGCTGACGGTCCAGATGCCCGCAAAATCCGCAAGCTGGGTATTGTCCTGTGGCGTCGCGTAGGCGCTGATGCTGCCGTCCAGATACAGCGCGTCCGGGCACTTCAGGCGGTCCCGGAAGAACACGGCGAAGGCGTAGAAGTTGACGGGGCCGGCGCTGACTGCAAAGCGCACCCGTCCGTCCTGGCAGACGCCCACGCCGCTTCTCACCTTGAACGAGGTGCTGCCCTTGTTGAAGGCGGGATGGATCTGCCCACCGGCCAGCAAGAGCGGCCCCGACTGCGTGGCGAAGGTGGGTTGCGGGTCCAGGCGGCGGTACGCCCCGGTTTCCGTCACGCCCGCCCGTTGGCCCCTGACCCAGAACACCCCGTTGGGCAGCAGCGCGAAGTTGCCGCCGGAGCGGGCGTTGTTGATGGGCACCAGCGTCTTGCCGTCCTCAACATGCAGCCCCAGCGGCCGTAGCCCCGGCGCGTAGATGCCGCTGTTGGTGGCGAACTGCATCTCGCGCCCCTGCTTGCCCAGCCGGCCCTGCACCTGCGCGAAACTGGCGTAGGGCTGGCCGGTGGTGGGGTTGAGCCAGTGCAGTTCCAGCCGGTCCCTGGTCAGGTCAACCTCAGCGACGGTGTACAGCATGCCCTCTGAAACCACCTTGTTCAGGGTGAAGGCCTGAGAGGCGGGGCTGCACGACATCAGCAGCACGGCAGGGAGGAAGCGGGCGGCGATCATCGGGAGCCATGATGCCGCCCAGTGGGCTGAGAAAAGAGGGTGGCTTTCCGCTTCAGCCGGCCCGCACTGTGGGACCGTGGCCAATGGAGGTCTGACGCAGCCTTACCATGTCCACATGACCTCCTCCGAGAGTGCAAGGCCCGTTCAGTCCACCTTCGACCTGCGCAGCCCGTCGAGCGGCGAGGTGATCGCCCACATTCCCGATCATGGCGTGAACGAGGCCCGCGCCGCCGCCGACCGCGCCGTGGCCGCTTTCGAGACGTGGCGGCGCACCACCGCCTACGCCCGCGCCTCGCTGCTGCGCACGTTCTTTGACCTGATGCTTCGTGACGAACAGGAGATCGCCACCCTGATCGCCCGGGAGATGGGCAAGCCCGTCACCGAGGCGCTGGGCGAGGTGCGCTACGCGGCGTCGTTTATCGAGTGGTACGCCGAGGAAGCCAAGCGTGTCTTCGGGGACATCGTGCCCAGTCAGGTGCCGGGCAAGCGGCTGCTGGTCACCCAGGAGCCGGTGGGACCGGTGTACGCGGTGACCCCCTGGAACTTCCCGGCGGCGATGGCGACGCGCAAGATCGCTCCGGCGCTGGCCGCGGGTTGCACGGTGATCCTCAAACCCGCCGAGCAGTCGCCGCTGACCGCCCTGAAGATGCGTGACCTGTGGACCGAGGCGGGCGGCCCTCCTGATACCTTCCAGGTCATCACGGCCAGTGATCCAGTCGCCATCACGAAGGTCATGATGGACGACGCCCGCATCCGCAAGGTCACCTTCACCGGCAGTACCGAGGTGGGGCGGCTGCTGGCGGCGCAGGCGGCCCCTACCCTCAAGCGCGTGTCGCTGGAACTGGGCGGTCACGCCCCGTACCTGATCTTTGCCGACGCCGATCTGGACCAGGCGGTGCAGGATGTGGTGGCCTGCAAGTTCCGCAACGCGGGGCAGACCTGCGTGTGCACCAACCGTATCTACGTGCAGCGCGCCGTGCTGGAGGACTTCACCGCCCGCCTGACGAAAGCCGTTGCGGCCCTGAAGGTGGGCGATCCGCTGGACCCCGGCACCCAGATCGGGCCGCTGGTGGATCAGCAGGGCCTGGAGAAGGTCAAGCGACATGTCGAGGATGCCTTGGCCCACGGGGCACAGGCGGTTACTGGAGGAGAGGCGGGTAAGGGGCTGTACTTCCAGCCCACAGTCTTGACAGGCGTCACGCCTAACATGCTGGTGATGCGGGAGGAGACCTTCGGCCCCGTGGCCCCGCTGCTGGCCTTCGACACCGAGGAAGAAGCAATTCAGGCCGCCAACGACACCGAGTTCGGTCTGGCCGCGTACCTATGGACCAATGACCTGAACCGGGCCTTCCGGGTAAGCGAACGGCTGGAGTACGGCATCATCGGCCTAAACGATCCGGTGCCCAGCACCGCGCAGGCGCCGTTCGGCGGCGTCAAGCAGAGTGGCTATGGGCGTGAGGGCGGTCCCTGGGGCCTCCAGGAATATCTGAACATCAAGTACCTCAGCATGACGGTCCGCTGAATAGCATGCGGAAAAGTAGCGGCCCACGACGAGCGGAGACGCGTCGTGGGCTTTCTTCTGTAGGAGGTGGCCTTCGGAGAATCGACATCACCCTTTGCGTAAGGCGCTTGCGTTTGCGATCTCGCGCGCCTGACCTTGACGCAGAGACAGTAGAAATTGCGTGACCGGCAGCCTTTTTTGGATTTTCGGCTTCTGGAATTGGTCCTGTCAGACCGATCTGTGGAGGCCA